>NZ_CP079094.1:600000-900000 GCF_019285595.1 Rickettsiella endosymbiont of Dermanyssus gallinae | reverse complement strand
GTTTTAAAAAAGTGATATGCATTTGAAGATCCAACTACCACACAACCAACGGCTATTACCGCTGTAACACCTATGGTTAACACCGCAATGGCTAAAGGCAATACCACCGTAACGGCCAAGGTTGAAGTAATTCCAAAAGCCAATACAGCCAGTGCCTTATAGGTATACTCTAATAATCGCTTATATTGCGCAGCCATTTCCGGATTATTTTCGGCTTCGGCATGAAACTTAGCGTTGGCGAATACACGACCTGGAAGCGTTACAAAACAGGGAATAAAACTAGGCCATACAATCCCACAGCTAAGGTAATTCAAGCTAACATTAGAAGAGTCAGGCTTTGGAATATTTGCAAATTCACTCAGAAACCATTGTGCTGCCACGGCACAATTCTCGCTCAAAATACTCGCATTCTGCGAAGTATCATCCCAGTATTGGTTCCAATTTTCAGTGATCGCAGCGGGATCCGCAACAATATCAAAGCTATAAACTGAACTGGCTCGTTGGATACAGTTATTAGGGTCTCTACTCCATTTATTGAGAGGCGTTTCCCAGCGATTAATACTATAAAAAGCAGGGGCTTTGGAAGATAGATCTTCTAACACAATCTCAATATGCGAATTAAACACACTATGAAAATTTAAAAGATGCACTCTTATATTAGTCATACTATCAAACAAAATAAATAATCTTATTCAATAGCGTATCAAACTAGTATTAACCCAATATTAGCCCAATATTAACAAAATATTAAAAGGCTAGAATTTAGGGCTTATAGACAAGCTCTGTCATGACGGAATCTAATTGATCAGCCGAGCTATTCTTGTCGTTTTTAGTAATACCAAAGGCGCTATACAGAGATTGCTGGTAGCGCGCAGAAGCTACCGAGAAGGGGTCAACATTATTTGATACGCTAAATAAGTCTTCACGCAGCAAACTCGTTTGTTTTGAAAATAAAAGTTCTTTCAATGGTTTATAGTTGGGATCATTCAATAAACTCAAACAGGCTTTAGCTGAATGCGTTTCTGAGCCTGTAAACTAACAAGTGAGTCGCTATGCTCCCGAAGAATTTCGGCCATCGTGTCCCCGAAATTCGTTCGCATGACGCGACTGAAATTAGGCCGCGATACGTCCTGCGTCCGGCACGCAGTCACTCCTTCGGAGTTCATGCCCGTGCCTCCCACAAATGACTTTACGGCGTGATGCGTTTCCTGCTTCGCCCGTCAACGCACGCCTATCGCGGGCTCTTCGACTTCGCATTGCTTTCACAATGCTTTCCTGTCTCATCGAAGGATGGCGCCTTAAATAGGCAAAGATTGTAGCTGCGGATTTTTGGTATAGGCATCGATAATTTCTTCAGCGATTTGCTCGACTAAGCCTAAACGTGAATCTTCCGTAATCAGTCCCTGTTCTTCTTTCAAGTTAGCTAAGCGTTTTTCAACTAATTTTTTTATGGTTCCATTCGGAAATAAGCGTGCTAATACGCGACGCGTCTCAACCGGCCCCAACTGGTGGTAAAGTCTATTACGTAAATTAGCATCTTCTACGGTGGTACTAAATGCCCATAATTCGATAGGGCCTAAGGTTAAGGTCAATAATTGGGTATTCATCCCTTCTTTAGTTGCAAACTGTGCTAAGAAAGTCGCACCGCCTTCCCGTGGTCCATGCACACGCGTACGTAAAGCAATGGTTGCAGTAGGTGACAAACCAAATATCTTAGCGGACTTTTCTACTGATTGTGCAGGGCCTGCATCCATAATATAAATAGAAGTTGCAAACTCTACCATGACCTCATCAAAATCATCTAAAGATTGCGATAACAAGGCAATTTGAATGTTCCATTTACGTCCTTCACGCATATCCACCACAACTTGATCACGTACCGCTTTCGCTTTTGAGGTACGGTGAAATTCATCAAATACAATACGCTTGGGATCTTCTCTTAATTCAGCAATACGTTGTTTGTGATAATCACGGTACTGACTAGAAATATCACTGAGATTATCTTCACTTAAGTAATAATGTCGTGCCAATATATAGCGCGCTAACATATACATCACTGCCGTTTGTCTATCCGCTGCATCACCACCACTCTTTGCGACTTCATCTAAATCTAGCGATACAATGCGTGCTTCACCTAAATCAAAGCGCGTGACGCGTGATAAAATAGGATATTCTCGAATAGCACTGGAAATCATGCGCGCAAAGGCATTAATTAAGGTTTCACCGGTAGGCGCGGTAATTTTTCCATATAAATCTTCGATAATTGGCGTACGACAAATAGACGCGGCATCGGCTAATAAAGGCATCGCATAACGTTGTGCCAACATGGCTTCGTGCGGGAAACCCGATATAAACAAGGCATCGGTTACTTCCCACCAAGTCGTCAACTGATCGGGAATAAAACCCATTTCTTCTAAAATACCGTCGACTAACGGTTCAATTCCCGCTGTATATGGATAAGGTTTTCCATCGTCAGCAAGATTTTTATAGAGTTCATCAATCACCAAACCTGTCATATCTGAAATCGCATCGTAAGGCTTGGTTGCACCCAACGGTGTTGTTAATAACGTTAAAAAATTAACTAAAAAACTTCGCTCTTGCGGCGTTGGATAACGACAACCTAATTGGGTATCAAATGGGTTAATGGAATAATCCGCCGTCATACGTAAACGATGATAAGCAACCCAGTGGCGATTTTCTAAGGGCAGCGCTTCGCGCAACAATGAAATCAAGCCGCTACTTGAAGGACCAATATCAATAATAGCAATGCGAGGCAAGCGTTGTAGTCCACCTGCTAAGCACAGCGCTAAATTTAAGGTATTTGAAAGCACCGATTTACCGGAACCGGGTCTTGCATAAATCAGATCAATCCAGGTCGTCTGTTCGCTTGAACCGGGTTGAAATGGCCAAGGTTTACCATCAGGACTTCTAAATAACTGTGCTCCGGTTTTCCACGGCGATGCGGGACGTGTAATCGGTAGCATGTAAACAACTTGCGAAAAAGGAACAATGGTGGGTGTTGCAACACTATGTGCTGATATACCTAACATGGTTGATGCTAAGCCACCAAACGGATCACCCGACACTTCGGATACATCACAAGAACCCCACCCTTCTATCGCTTTAGCAAGCTCAGCTGCACGCGTTCTAAGTAAAGGAAGCTGACCCTCAGGCGCCCAGGTGCACGCCGCGACGCGTAAACGAACGACCGCATCATCGGTATTGATCGCAATGTATTGTAATAAATTATTCGCGTCACTGAGCAATCGATTTTGTGCCGATGAAAAACTTAACACTGACGCTAAAACAGATTTTAATTTGATGGTACGTAAACCATCACTTTCAATAAAAAATGAGATCCGCCAAGGAATTCGCGCCGCTAAAGTCCTTTGTAATAAGGCATTAAACGATTTTATTTCTTTAGGTAATAAATCAATAAAAATACAAGAATAAATTTGATCGCCTAGTCGCACCGTTCTTAAATCGAGGTTTTCAGCATCTCTAGGCAATACTTGTCGGGCTAGCGAAGGCCACAAGACATCCGAAATCGTATTGCGGGATCGATCATATTCTTTAGGGAGTATTTTATCGCCCGGTAAGCTAGGGCGCCAATTTTTATCGGTAAAACGAGGATCCGCCACGGTTCGAATCGCATGCACCGCATCATGGACTTCTAAAAGGCTAGCCGCAATATTTAAGGTTGATAAATCATGAATAATGGAGCGCACAAAGGCATCGTGCGTATCGCGTAAATCAGGAATAGCTGCAATTGCATTTTGCGTGATCTGAAAAGGCGGTACTTTCTTATCTCGTATGAATTTTAGTTTGTCTTTAGTTGAACGCTGGTATTGCTCGGTGGTCAAACTTAAAGGACGCGTCCATAAAACAAAATACACGCATTCATAAGCACAATGTTTAGATAAAAAAGAAACGCGTTCTTTAAATAAATCACTTAGATTTAAGCCTAAGCGCTCACTGGTTTGCTGACCAGGCGCTAAGGTATCATTAATTAAATCCTTAACCACTTCTCGATCATAATGAAATAAAACCTGTAAGGCATGCCCCGCACGCGATAAAGCCGTTTGCAAGCTGAGCGTTAAGCCTTCATGTAAACGCTCAAATTCACTGCTACCAATTAACTGTGTCACACCTGAAATTTTAATTAAGGAAATTAAAGAACCATCATGCGCGACGATAACGGTGGGGCTATCGGCTGTTTCCAGATCACAATACGATTCCGTGGTTTGTTTCAGCGATGTGCTTAACCAAGCAAGGAAGGTATCGATACCATCTAGAAAAGAGTTGAAATAACTAGCCATTGCTTTCTACCTCAAGCTATCAAAGAAGAGGCATTCAAGCCATATTCGCTTTTAAACCCTGCCCGTGAAGGCAGTAAGCGAATAGATGTAAAAAGTTCCTTTTCAAGTAATGAGGCTTTATGACCCGATTCAATTAATAACTGTCCAAACAGTGCGGGGTCCTGCATATTTTCACCCCACTCTGCTTCTATAATTTGTGAACGTAATTTAAGGTGCCTATACGCATTTTGAGCCGATTCTTTGTATTCTATATTATTATTCATGGCTTGAAATAAAAGATGACATAAAGCATTCAGATAATTTTGTTCTATTTCGGGTAAATAAATTAATACCCCGCCGCCCTGTCCGCCCGCACCTACAGATTCCAGAAAAACACATTGTGCACACAAAACACAGGCAGTCACTAAGTTTGAGGCTTTATTATTAAAATAATTGTGATCCAAATTAATAATTTCATGCTGATCGCGAGATTCTAAACCACAAAATTGACAACAAAACTCATCACGCGCAAAGATTTTTTTACTAAAATCAGTAAAGCGCAGATCAAGCTTGCGGCGCATAAAAAAGCGCCAACCTTCGGGATTTACATTTAATTTAAGTGGAAACACGTTTTTCTTTTTAATTACCGATTAACCCGGTTGTACCATAAATACCTGCCGCACCACTGGTATCGCCAAAGACGGTTTGACCCGCAATCGAGAAGATTTGCGGTAAAAACATCAGTGAGGAACCCACAAATAACAACGCGATGGGTGTACCAATAGGAATTTGCGTAGGATTATCTTTATGCGCTTTAAACTTTAGCATCGATGCCATGACAAATCCTATGCCTGCCATATAAGCACCCGCTGTGATTAACTTGGCTAAACCATAAAATGACTGCGTGATCGTTAACGCCATATCACCTAGGGTTTTTACTCCCTCTGCATGGCTAATAGCGGTATAGCTTCCCGTCGTGATAGCAACGATAAAAGCGAACAAGTTGCGTTGTATTCTAAAAAGCCTTACCAGACGATCATTTTTATTTTCATTCATAAATACGGATAACCTCAATACTTTTTTATAGCGCACCCATGGCGTGGTTTTTAAAAACGAGTATCCCCGCATCTATTTTAACAAAATAAATCAGTTTATTTCGCTAAAATAGATGCGGGGGTTACCCGCTCTATACTCACAGCACTTGAACTTTCGGCAATACAGCCAAAAATTCAAGTGTGAAGCATCTATTTATTAGGCGCCTCCGGCCAGACCGGTCACACCGTAAATACCACCCGCACCGCTCGTTCCACCAAAAATCGTTTGACCAGCAATACCAAAGATATTCGGTAAAAATATTAATGCGGCACCAATAAACAATAACGCAATCGGTGTTCCGATAGGAATTTGTGTAGGATTATCTTTGTGCGCTTTGAATTTAAGCATCGATGCCATTGCAAAACCGATACCTGCCATATAAGCACCCGCAGTAATCAGTTTAGCCACACCCTCAAAAGAGCTCGTTAATGTGGTTGCAATAGCACCTAAGTTATCTCCATCCTTCGCGCTAGCTAATTCCGTATAAAGAAAAGGGACTATAAATAGCGCGAGCTTTGCTTGCCAACGCATAAAGCGACGCACTAGTTTTGTTGCAAGGTATTTATTCTTCATTCTTATCTCTCCAAACAAGTAAATAATAATAGGGTTATCAACATAAAAAACCTTAAGAAATGCCAAAGCTCGCTTGTAGCATTTCCCGTGTCCCTTCAATATTAATGGCCAATAAGCCGGCAATGATATGCGTCACTGCTTTTCCAAAGGTACTACGGCCATTAGGATTTGATGTATGCGTGAGGTAAACCCAACCACGTATAAACGAAATAGTACCTATTAATTGTATAAAGCGCAAAACCGCTTCTGAGGCCCAAGGACTCCATAGCCCTTTTGCAGGCTGGTAACTCATTGGATCGGTCACTGTAGTTGTCGCAAAGGTCGACAGTAACATACTCTTAAAAGCTGTAGGCGTATATAAAAGCGCTGCGCCCGCGAAAAACACCATCATCGTCGCTTTAAAATTAGTTTGCACCGACATCATAGTACGAAGATCACCGTACACCTTCAGCTGATACACACCCCTAAAAATAAAGGCTATACCCATCAAATAGGCTGTTGCTGTGATCAAACGATAGATGTTCGGAAACTCATTCGTCACATTCACTAACATGCTTTCTACTTTTGGAAATCTCATACTAGAGCATCCACTCAGTAGCAAACAAGCAAGCAAAGGTAGTAAAAAACGACCTATGTTTTTAATAGACTCAGATTTTATGGCTGACATAATACTTATCTATCATCTGGACTATAACCAATCACGGCACCTGAACTAAAGGTAACAATGCCTTGATTTACATTAATCGAATCAAGAACGCCATAACCTGCTAATTTATCACTTACACCTAAGGTCAGCGTCGTACCTTCTTGGGTTGTTAACCAAACACGGCCAGGAATCATAGCGCGAACATAATAAACAGGTTTAGGTATTTCTTTTTCGGCAATAGGCTTTTTTACCGGCTTTATTTGGCTTTTAATTAATGTTGCTTGGCCCGCGTGTAGGCTTTGAATTTCATCATTAACCTGCGTAAGCTGGGTTGTTAAATTAGCCAGTGTGGTTTGAATACTCGATAGCTCTGAATCCAATGATTGAATTGAGGATTGAACATCCAATTGTCCTTGTGCTAAATGATCTAAACGACTCGTCGTATTATCAACGTTAACCACCATACCCTGTTTACTTGGATCTATTTTTGCAATGGGTTTAACCTTTGCAACCACAGGTTGTTTGCTGATGCCGTGAAAAAGTCCACTGAGTAATTTATAAGTACCAAATATTAATAAAATAAAAATAAATCCGGCAATAATATTCTGACGGTTGATACGCTCAAAAATACTCGATGCCTCTGGCGAAGGACTCGTTGTAGAAAAGTGAGCAGCTGCCTCAGGTTCTTGGAACTGATACTCTTCTTCGTTCACATTATAAGTTTTTTTATCCATCATAGCCTCGTACTATAAAACGTTGTAAAAATAAATTTATTGCGGCAATGCCGGTAAATCAGAAAGAAATAATATGCCCATCGCCGTACCTGAATAAACATGTACCGTCGGTGGCGTATTGAAAATACTGCCTAAAGCGGCGGCATACTGCACCCCTACTTGACCTAAACCGACAAAAACTCTGTCTCTAGGCTTTAAGTCAGGCGCTTTATTATCAGGGTTAACAATAATTGCGCCGGAATAGTTTGCATTTGACGCTAAGAAGGACTGTCCATAACCTTGAACAAACGCAGAAGCAAATAAAGTCCCGTAACGCAACCAGTAATGGTTGTTGGTATAGCTTGATAACGCGGTACGTGCCGTATTGTCATCAATCGCGACGGTATTAATAGGAATACTTTGCGACAACTTCGGTAAGGTTAAGGTGTTAAAGGAAAGTAATACTTTCTTCTTTTGATTGCTTAAGGTACCAATTAAACGCGCACCTTTAAATTTACCTTGCACGATTTCTGCTAACACAGGACCCGGTTCATCGCTGTTCACCGCGGTTAATAGCACCGCATACATAATCGTTCCTGCTTTAACAGCGGGTGGTGCAGTGGATGCCAACGCCGTTCCATTAGCAGCCATAACACTGCCTAGACTTAGATTTCTATCCGCAGAAGGCGTACCCGCCACATATTGTTGTGTGGGTGAAGCCCAGGCAACAAACAATTGATTTGCCTGCGTTGCCATAGACGACTGCATTTGTTGTTGTAATTGTTCTGCTTTTTGCGCCGATATTTGTTGTGCTTGTCTATCGAGAATAGCCTGCAATGCTGGATTAGCATTATCGGATGCGCTCGGCAATAAACTCACGGAAGACGCTTGATTTAAAGCTGCATTTGGATTTGCCGGATCATTAACCGATGAAGTTGGCGGCGTCGTACTACCTAAAGCGGTACCTTGTGCATCACGCGCAATACCATCGGATCCCATGTTGGCAATGGCTCGTCCTTGGCTATCTCTTACAATACCATCACTACCTACCGTTCCTACTAATCGACCTTGCTTATCATAAACCGGTGTACCAGGTGCAGTAGCACCCACTTTTCCTATTAGCTGTTGATTTTCATCACGCAGTGTTCCATCGCGCGCTAATGTACCTAAAACCTTTCCATGCGCATCACGTACACGACCATCGGATCCGACGGTTCCCATTATTTTACCGTTACGATCATAAACAGGTGCGCCCGGAACAATACTAGAAGCACGTTTAGCCATGCCACCTAAATAAGCACGTCCTATTGATTTGCCATTAACATCCTGCACAACACCGTCCGCATTCACGCGGCCAATGACATTACCTTTTGTGTCGCGTACTTTACCGTCTGCTCCAACGGTTCCAAGTAAACGACCTTGTGCATCGTAAACCGGCGCACCTACGCTATTAACACCGGTTTTTGCAATAATTTTTCCATCCGCATCACGCACAATACCATCAGCGCCTACGGTACCAATGACATTGCCTTTTGCATCACGTACTTTACCGTCTGCTCCAACGGTTCCAAGTAAACGACCTTGTGCATCATAAACAGGTGCGCCTACGCTACTCATACCGGTTTTACCAATAATTTTTCCGTCAGTATCACGCACAATACCATCAGCACCGACGGTACCAATGGCATTGCCGTCTTCATCACGCACTTTACCATCAGAACCGACGGTCCCAAGTAAACGACCTTGTGCACCATAAACCGGTGCGCCTACGCTATTAACACCGGCTTTACCAATAATTTTTCCGTCGGCATCACGCACAATACCATCAGCACCGACGGTACCAACGACATTGCCTTTTGCATCACGTACTTTACCATCGGAACCCACGGTTCCAAGTAAATGACCTTGTGCATCATAAACCGGTGCGCCTACGCTACTCATACCGGTTTTACCAATAATTTTTCCGTCGGCATCACGCACAATACCATTAGCATCTACTTCACCAATGACATTACCTTTTGCATCACGTACTTTACCATCGGAACCCACGGTTCCAAGTAAATGACCTTGTGCATCGTGAACCGGTGCGCCTACGCTACTCATACCGGTTTTACCAATAATTTTTCCGTCAGTATCACGCACAATACCATCAGCACCGACGGTACCAATGACATTGCCATCTTCATCACGCACTTTGCCATCAGAACCGACGGTTCCAAGTAAACGGCCTTGTGCATCATAAACCGGTGCGCCTACGCTATTAACGCCCGCTTTACCAATAATTTTTCCGCTGGCATCACGCGCAATACCATTAGCATCTACTTCACCAATGACATTACCTTTTGCATCACGCACTTTGCCATCGGAACCGACTGTTCCAAGTAAATGACCTTGTGCATCATAAATCGGTGCGCCTACACTACTCACACCGGTTTTACCAATAATTTTTCCATCAGCATTACGCACAATACCATCAGCACCCACGGTACCAATGACATTACCCTTTGCATCACGCACTTTGCCATCGGAACCGACGGTTCCAAGTAAACGACCTTGTGCATCATAAACTGTCGCACCAGAACCAGAATTTGTTAATTTAGAATTGACTGCTTTTCCAATCACCGCGCCTTTCAGATCACGAACGATGCCATCGGCAGCAACCGTACCAATCACCGCGCCTTTCAGATCACGTACTTTACCGTCAGCACCCACATGACCGATTAAATGACCGGTTGCATCGTAAACAGGATCACCCGATGCGGCTACCGCTGCACTTCCAATGACCGTACCGTCCGCCGTACGCACTAAACCATCTGGCCCTACTTGACCGATAACCTCGCCATTTTGGTTACGTACTTTACCGTCTGGTCCTAAACGACCAATCACTTTGCCTTGTGTATCGTAAATTAAGGTACCTGATCGTAGATCACTGGGTTGTAATAACGATCCCGCTGAAGAATTAGTCGCTGAAGAAGCATTATTTCCACAACAGGAACAAGGTTTACAACACGAAGTACAACCACCCAACTGATTCTGTGACTGACTATTAAATTCAGAGCTATCTAATAAGGTAGGAATCACACTCGCGCCGGTTTTTTCTGCCAGCGCGGCCTGTTGCAAATTTTGTTGCTGCTGAAGACGTTGATAATCCGCTGATGGTGATTGTTGAAGGCCACCCGGAACAGATTGTATGTTGCCTGGCGCATCTTTTAATTGAACCGAGGTATCCGCTGCCGGCGCCGTTCGACTCATTAAATGCCTAAAGCCTAATAAAAATCCAAATAAAAGAATTAAGACCGTGACAATAATAATGCTACGCGTTCTCACATTCTTAAATGCGTGTGTAATATTTTGTAATTTAAGATTCATAGGAATCCTTAAAACCCTTCAACTTTTAATTGTATTGATTGACCATCCTGAAAGCCTAAAATAAGCGATGTTTTAGGCATTTCATACGCTTTCATGCCATCAGGACTGGACATGGTTGCAATCCATGCAGGTGAAATTAATGTCAACCGTGTACGTACGTACAGGTGACTACCGCTATACCACGCTTGCGCAGGGCCGCCTGAAATCTTTAATGCCGTGCTTCCTTGTGGCGCAACGCCTTCTAAAATATTTAACAACATCGGATCCGCATTATCCGGCAACGATCTACCTAACAATGCTTTAGCATTCGGGCCATTACCTGGAATACGCAGATCAATACGATAATCAACGGCCTTTTGACCAGAAATTAATGTCACCATGACGGGGGTGGATAAGCCTTGCAACTGCACCGCAAGATTACCTACGCTATATAAAGCCGTCGCTTGTATCATCAATAAATTACTTTTTTTATCCCACTGAATATTAAACGACTGTGGATTACCGATGTCATAATTATCGACGGGCCAAGGCTGTCCTGTAGAATCTAAAAATGCGACCGTTGTCACATAACCTTGCGATAAACGAACCACTATCGGTGTTGCACCGGGCTCTAATTTGACATACTGCGAAGAAATAGTGGGTCGCGGTGGCGTACCAGGTGTTGCTGCCGCTGCCGCCTGTGTTTGATTAAACAACGCTCTTAAGCGTTGAATCTGCTCCGGTGTCATCGGCAGCATGGCTTGTGCCATAGAACCAAATGCTGCTTTATTCAAGACGCCTACTGAAACTGAACCATCACTCGCATCAGAATTATTATTTGCTGCGGCACTATTTCCCGCTGAAGCTGCCGCTTGCGTGGGTGCTGCCGCATTATCCGCAGCTTCTGCCGTCGTACTAAGCAATCCTATTAATAGTATTCCCATAACACAGTAAAGGTATCTGCGAATAAAATTAAGTCCATGATGCCATTTTAAAAGAGGTCTATTCATGGTGTGACTAACCGGTAATACCGCCGCCTCCTGATACAATGAATTGCGCAATACCAATACCACGAGGCGATGTTAAAGGCGAAACGCGCACAATAAGCATCGTCACAGTAACCGATTGCTGTGAAAATTGGCTGGCACTTTGAAATGTAATTAACATAGGGATTTGTACTTTCCACGTATAACGACCCAACATAACACCCTGCTCGAGCACAACAGGCACGCCCGTTGCTACCGCAGAAACAATGAGCTTCTTAGCAATCACTGCCTGCAAATTATTGGAGCTTTTTACGGCATTGAAAAACATCTGTCTACCTTCCGGGGTAAAATAATCCGCTGCTTGCTGTAATGCCTCTCTATAATTAACAAAATTATAACTATAAGCGGCTGTAGCAGCGGTATTAGACCACTCCAATACGGTAGAATTAGTCAGATTAGGGCGATCAAAGGGAATTAAAGGAACCAGACGGCCATCATTGCTCGTAGCAAAATAACGTGGCGCAGGCGGATGCGTGACGATATAAAATAACGCCCCAGCCAAAGTCAGCACAATGAAGAAACTGAGTAGTAATGCCGCTACAACCTTCCGGTAATTATCGCGATAGAAGTCATTGCGTAATTTAACGACTTGGAGTGCATCTTCTTTCATATCATCTCTCTTACAATTTATTCTTATTAAGCACTCGCTTGTACAGGCGAATCCAGAGAGACCAAGCGAGTTATTTGCCCATCCATAGAAGTAGCATAAATATCCGAAACAGGACGGAAAACAGCTAGATAAATAACTAAAGCGCTGAGTAGTAAAATAGCCGCCAAGGCTAACAAAAGCCCGATGCAAACTCGATTATAATTATCTCGATAAAAACCTTTTCGAGACCGCACTAACTCAATTCGGCTGCCCACCTTACCCCTCTACACCTATACAGGATTTATTTGAGCGAACTATAACCTAGTCTTATTAGAAAAAGCTACTTTTAAATGTATTATTTAATTATTCGCCAATGTTTTTTATATTTTTGCCTATTTTACAGGCGTAAAGACTATTGACTCTGCTCCGGCTGTAACAAACGAGCCCTTATTTCAACTGAAAAAACACCCGGCGCATCATCACTGAAACAGCCCGTACCTTGTTTTTGCTTATCGCTGACCCCCGTCCAAGCACTCGCCGTAATCAGTCGTGTATTTAAACCGTGTTGTAAAAGGTAGTCCACAATCGCTTGCGCCTGCTGCTGTTCTAAACTGGTATTCGCTTTAAAGTCATCCGCCACCTCTAAAGAGGGGGTATACGCTAATACACTAATGCCAAAGTTTTTTCTCTGATTAAGCAAAGCCACTATCTGATCCAAGCTAAGCAACGAGGTTGCTTGTAAAGTATAAGTGTTTTTGCCGAAAAATCGCTTAGTAGGGAGCACTAAGCGCAGCTCATCCCCAAGTTGAATCACTTGTACCCCCCCTTTTTTTAAATTATCGATTTGATTCTGCTGCTGATACATCACAGAACCTGGCACGGGCGTAGCGACCGGATGTTGACTTGCACATCCGCTCAGCAATAAAACACTAAAAATAAAAAAATGGCATGATTTCATAGCTTAAACACTTATATTGATATTAATTTTACTTATATTCTAAAACACCAGACTACCGTTTTTATACGCACAGCAATGGGGTTTTCGGCAAGGCGCTGCAAGAATGAAGCAACCGCAGTGTATATAACACACATGAGGATTGCGAGGCTAGCGGGAACGCCGCCGAAAATTCAAGTGCAAAGCGTATATTATTCTTTTTCCTTCTGGGGCTCTTCCCGTCCCTTCTTAATACTTTCAACCAGTTCCTCGGTTACTTTTCTTATATCCTCAGCAGAAAAAGCCGTGGTTACTTCAGGCGGATAATGTGTCGCCACCGTCATATCTTTTACAATTTCTGTCGCAATACTGAGCGCATGTTTTTCAAATTTACCGGATATTTTTTCTATAACCGCCATTTGCCCTTGTGTAACGCTGCGATTTAAGAAAGGCGCGGAAAATTGATCGATATTATCCGCCAATAATACGCTTTGTAATTTAGCTGAAATGTTCAGCCTGCTAAATAAATTTAACTCACCGGTCTCTAAAATTTCTTCTTCAATGCTGAACGCTTCATCATTTTCTTCTGTTTCATGTATAGCTAATAAGGCGGTTAATGCCGCATCAATTGGCTTTAAATCACTGTCCTCGCTTAAAGTATCCGCTAAATCAGCAATAATAGAAGACTCATCTAATTTATCGAGTGCAAATGCGTCTTTATCCATCACCTTTTTAAAGTTAATCAATCGCTGTTGTAGATTGATCATCACACGATGGGTAGGCAGCCCCACCTTTAAAAACTGATTTAAACGCATCCGTTTCACAGGCAGCGGATTCGCATAAAATAAACGTGCCCGAATAATTTTTGACTTAAATAAAATATGCGCTTCACCTTCGCGTTGTTCTTTCAGGTCTAACAGATCAATACGCGCACGTTTTTCACTGGAAGCACTACGTGTATCGGCATAATTATTCAGAAGACTTTCGGCACGTGTTTGGAAAGCATCCACCTTCGTTACCCAAGCCTCGCCTGCACTTTTCGAGAAGAAATCCCAAGTTTCTAAGGGATCCTCTAATTTCATACACAGTTTTATATTACAGTTTGCACCGATAGAGGCCGCTTCTTCTTTAGAAGCCTTTTGAAAAGCAGGTAAATCTTGGCCGGCAAAAACAATAGAAAAACCTAAGGATCGTGCCTGTGCGGGAACCACAGCAAATCCAGGCACCGCATAGTAACCATATTCATCTAATACGCATAAATAAGGCGTCAACGCATTGGTGGGTTTTCGTTCGATAATATCGCTATAATCACCCTCAACTTCTTCTCCTAAACCAGCCGCTAACATCGCTTTCAGCGAAGCAATAATAATTTTACCTAAATTAGACAATTCATCCGGTGATTTCTCAAATGCCGGTAATAACACTAATAAGATGCGTCGATTCAAAACAACGTCCTTTAAATCAACTTCCGCTAAATTAGTCCGTAAAATATGCCCATAGGTATCCGCTAGCGATCCAAACACACGGGTTAACTGCATGGTAATAAAACCATGCTGTTCTAACACCTGAGAAACTTGTTTACCTTTTTTTGATTTATCATAACCCGGTAAGTTGATGAGATAGTTAGTAATCGGCTCCAAGACTAAGTCCGGCACTTCATTTAAACTCAACGGTTCCTGACCATCACGTGGGAACACTTTATCGACTACAATGTTTTCTACGCGTGTTAATTCAAAATAATTCCGCACCACGTGTACATCTAATAAAATAGCGCCTTGATCGCGCATATAAACCAATAGCTTCATTAACGCTTCAACGAAAACTATCGCACGCCCTTTCCACATATCACCATCGGGGGTCTTACTGCTACCGTCCATCAAGCTCACCACGAGCTGCGATAACATACTCGATGAACCGTTCGCAAAGGGATTCATGGTATTCGACAAACGTTTCTCTTGGGGTCCAACGATATCCCGTGCACCCGTCATAAAGTTTACAACCAAAATATCGTCTTCACGTCCCATCGAACGCGCCATTGAAAATATTTTAGCGTATAAGCTATTATCGCCTTTTCCATCCACATAGATAAAACCACTGCCTTGCACCAGCGCATTAAAAGCAAGCGAAACTAAGGCTTCTGTTTTACCACTACCGGTGGAACCAAAGATTAAGCAATGGGTACGCATATCATCATTGCTAAACCAAAGCTCTTCGCCCGTAGAAATTTCATTACCAAACAAGCAAATACCGCGCGCTTTACGCGGTTTATTACTACTTGGCATTAAGTCATTATTATCCAGTTGCTTTGCACGCTGCGGCATACGAAACGGTAATGAGGTTTTACGGGTATAGGCATACCAAAAAGAAAGAACGCCGAGTAATAAAGCGATGTCGGCAATGGCAGGAAGAAAAAAAGAACCTGAAGCAAATCCTACTAATAAGATAGTAACGGCTTGTGGATTTTTAAAGAAATCAACAAAACGCTGTCCCAGCGTACGCGTATCCCGTAATAGTCGACGGGGATCTTGTTCATGCTTTTGTTCTAAGCCACGTGCAACAGCAACCATTAGTCGGAGTCCGGTATATATAAAATATCTTTAATAGCGGCATCCAAACCATTAACGGCTTCATCTACCATAGGCGCCAGTAACCGCCTTCCCATTGCGCGCTCAACATTCCAATGCGCAAAAGGTCCAGCTACTTCGGAGCAAACAGTTTGCCGCCCCACTGAATTTAACATAAACCACAACGCCCTATCCGTGGGTTTTAACCATAAAAAATCAGCCGACGCTAGTACACCGTCTTTTCTTGCTAATTCTAACATCGAAGCCATTACGGTTAACACGTAGGCATGGCTATGAATAACGCGATTAACCGCTTTATTATGCTTATGTTGTTCCCACAAAGCATTAACACCGGAAAAATTAAGCCGCCCTGTTTGGGTTGATTCGGCTATTTGTAATAACAACTTAAGTGCACCATCACGATCGTGGTTAGCCCGTGCCGCAAAAACCGCCAACAACGCTTTAGTTGAGGGCGTTAAACGTTCTACATCTTGCCAATAATCCCCTAATTGTAATGTAAACACATGATGCGCTACATCTCGTCGTATCTGCACGCTGGTTTGACTACGCGGTGCGGTCGCGGTCATCGTCAATACTGTTTTTTCCTCTCGGAGTAGCTGATGCTTCTTTGCAAATTGCATAGGCGTTAAAGCCATTGCCCAGGCACCTTTATCGATATCTTCTTTAACCAAATTAAGCTTAACCACGGGCGTAATCTGCGGCCAATTTTGCCGTTCCGCCTCCGTTAATGACTTCATGGTATAAGTTTTTTTAAAGTTTATATTGATATGACCAAAGTAAATAATAGAGGCTAATACAACTAGCACTAGAATAACCGGGTAACGTAAGTACTCGCCAACGGTTCGACTAATATCGAGTAATTGTGAAAACGCGACGGCCGAAGGCGATAAATGCTTTATTTCAGCAGGTAGATAGGAAACACTCGGTAGAAAAAAGGCAATGAAACGGGCTTCCCACGATTTAATGAGCAGCGTGAACCCTACAATTTGCGTATGGAAGAATGCCCACAATAACCACCCAAGCACGAAAAGGGCTATGATAATCCATAAAGGTGCAAGCGAATTATCGCCTGATTGCTGTTGTGGACCGGAAGAAGGCGGCATAAGTAAGTGTTATTCTTTTAATTGCTGTGAGTATACGTTTATATATGGCAATCTCAAAATTTCTGTTCTGCCACTTGAGGCCACCCTGTTGACTCAAGCCTGCTTAACTAAAAAATTTCCGACCAGTTTATAATGGCCTGAAGCATGCACTAGACGAACAATATTATGTAAGGTGATGGCCCCTTCCTTCAATATAAGGAGTTTACGCCCTTCTCGATCTACTCTTGGCTGTTCTACTGAATCAGCTAAGATAGAATCAGCATTCACCTTCAGCACCACATAGGCATTATTAGGATTTCTATCCGTTAACTGTATAGCTGCTCGGACATCATCCTCATTCTTATAGATAGGCCGACCCATGGAATAATGCACGAGTGAAGCAATAACTTCTTGCCACTTTTGTATATTACTGCCCTGTGATTGGTAAAGCGATATATAAATTTCGGCGGTATTATTCAGACCTTGACCCAACGAATCATTACCGCTAGAGACCTCTCGCTTCAAGTGTTCTAGACCAATGTCTGCTTCAAATTGACTGTGTAATTCTTCTAATTTTTTTTTTATACCTTTTAGAAATAAATTAGCTTGCCAGGGACCTTCTTGAATACCTTTGTCTAATATTTTTTTTACTTCTCTGGCAATCTCTACTTCTTGTTCTGAATAAGGCATACATAAACCTATTTACGGTAATTAATGCCGGTACTATTAAGTGGCGAGACTGTTGACTCAAGGCTGTTTTTCATCTCGTTTAGATTGTTAGCGCCTTTTTCTAAAGCATCAATAACCGGTGTTTTAGACCCCGCTTTGTCTAAAAGAAGAACCTTAATTAATCGCATTATAGAACTGCGCAAATCTTTAATTCCATCAGTCACTTTTTTGACTTTATCGATAACTGAGGCCTTTTCTCTCACCAGGGCTTCCCCTTTTTCAGCAGAGAACATTGTTCTATTCGCCATAAACCTCTTCCTTATTTTTATTATATAAAAGTTTAAACATATTATTATGCACCAAACTAAACCTACAAACGAGCCCGCTTATCATACTGCAGAAACCCCTGTAGTGTTGATTGATATCCACGAGTCAGCCCTATTACCTTAATTAGCTCGCCCATTTCATTCGGCGAAGTTAAATATTGCACCTGTCGATTGATATCCACAGCTGCAATCGCATTATAACATTCTTCCATGCATTGTAACAAACCACTATTAATCAAAAAGGCCGCCTGAGATGTAAACCCGGCTAAATCCAACCCCGCCTCTATGGCATAACGGGCCAGTAAACTAAAATCAACCGAGGCGGTCAGGTCTTGTAGACCCACTAAAACAAAAGGATTGCTATGACCACGATGCTGGTAGTAACACATCGATGTACCTAAACAGCGGTCTGGGTGATAGTACTCATGCGCCGGGAACCCATAATCAATAATCAATATCAAACCTTGCTGTAAAACCGCGCTCAGCTTATTCATCCAATCATACAAACCCAAACAAACTTCAGATTCATAGCGAAGCGTTTCATTAAAATAATTTAATTTCAGCTGCGCTAAGCGGTTTTCAAGCGGCGGTGAGGCTAGCGGTGCGCAATGCCAAGTAAAGTTATTTTCTACATGCGTCACACGCATTTCTTGAATGCTATTCTCTTCCCATAAAAATTTATGCACGGGTAAGGCATCCACGACTTCATTCGCAATAATAACCCCTGACAACGGCTTATCAGGCCAATCGTCTAACCATTCAATCAACGGGAATAAATGTGGAATTTGCGCTTTGAGCCTATCTTGTTGGCGCTGTTTTAGATCCGGACTAATTTCTAAAATTTTATATCGTACTGGTAAAGCGCCCTTCCTTTCTAAAAACAATAAGAGATCCTGGGCCATTTTACCGGTTCCTGCACCAATCTCTAAAATATCACCACCACCCCACTGCCCAAAAACTTCCTGACATTGTCGCCCTAGGCATTGTGCAAATAACGGCGAAATTTCCGGTGCGGTGACAAAATCACCCTGTTCACCCAATTTATTTAAACTCGCGGTATAATAGCCAAAATTCGGCTCATACAGCGCTAACGCCATAAAGCGCGCAAAACTAATTGACTGGGTTTCATCCTGCTGAATCGCATTAATGATCAATTGGCGCAGCGCTTCACTTTGCGCTTGATGCGTGGAACTAAGATGTGGCAAATCAGCGAGTGTTTTTGTCGCCATCATTCTACTGGTATACTCACAGCAATTGGATTTTTGGCAAGGCGCCGCGAAAATAAGCAACCTTCGTTCCTACAACATACATGAGGATTGCGAGTTGAGCGATGACGCAGCAAAAAATTCAAGGGCGAAGCGTATATAGGTAAAAAATTAATATGTCTGATTCTAATACAGATTCTAAAGTTGTCCTAATCACCGGTGCTGGGAAACGCGTAGGTGCGACGATTGCCCGTCACTGTCATCGCCAAGGCATGCGTGTTGCCATTCATTACCGCTGCTCAGCCACAGAAGCCGAGGCACTGGCACAAGAACTGAATCAACAACGGCATGATACCGCTATTACCTTACAAGCTGAACTACAAAATACCGACGCTTATCCCGATTTAATCAAAAAAGTCATTGCACAATGGGGACAATTAGATGTCCTGATCAATAATGCCTCCAGCTTTTATCCAACACCCCTCGGTGAAATTACTGAAAAGAGCTGGAGCGACTTATTAGGCAGCAATTTAAAAGCGCCACTTTTTTTATCCCAAGCGGCGCTACCTTATTTAAAACCGCAAAAAGGCTGTATTATTAATTTAGTTGATATCCAAGCCCAACGTCCTCTGAAAAAATATCCGGTTTATTGTGTCGCAAAGGCTGGTCTGGTGATGCTCACCAAGTGCTTAGCCAAAGAATTAGGTCCTTCCGTCAGAGTGAATGCTGTTGCGCCGGGCATTGCACTTTGGCCCGAGGATGAAACTGAATTTAATCCGGCGCTACGTGAAAAAATCGTTGGCCGTACCGCACTAAAGCGTGCTGGAACACCGGATGATATTGCAGATGCCGTTACTTTTCTTATCCAGCATGGAAACTATATTACGGGCCAAATTATTGCTGTCGATGGAGGCTTATCACTCGATTATTAACAGCCACTTATAGAGCGCCTATGCTTTTTCACTTACTTAACGCTAACAATAAGAAAAGCAGATTTTCATGCCAGAAGAAAAACGTATTAATGTTGTCAATAAAAACATACCAACGAGTGGACTGGGCCTATTAGCTTATGCCGTATCCAGGTTTGCACACGATATAAATCAACTAGCAAGCGGCGTAAAAGGCATTTTTAACCCTGTATTTACACCGGATACGGAGGGTGAGACGCCATTAGAAGAGGGTGATGCATTATCAAAAGAAAGTGAACCTTGCAAAGAACCCAGTCTATTAGCAGGGCCATCTAATGCCATATTTACTGCTGAGGATGCGGAAACGCTAAACAGCGCTAAAATTAAGATAGCAAAACTTAAAGAAGAATTGCTGAATGAAGAAGCACAGCAGAAAACTCCCTACACTCAGCTAGCCGATAGTCCCTCAGCAAAAATAAGAATACAATCAATACGCCACCAGCTTGATCCTGTATCTAGGCTGATGAGCGATAAAATCCGACGCTTGGTTAAAGAAGGAAATGACAGCGCAAAGAGGAAAGCCAGACTACTTGCTGAAATTACAAAACCTATTTCAATGCTGTTAGCATCCAATCTTGAACACGAATACTATCGTAAAAACGCACTAATCCAAGCTATCGCCACCATCAGAAAATCTATTCTAGATAACCAGCGTGAACTATCGAACTATAGCAGTAAATGGGGCAGCAGTTTCTTTTTTGGCAAAATACTTAGAATCGACCTGGGGAAGCGTGTCGCCAGTAAAATACTCATAGATAGCTTAACGACTGAATTAGATGAGATTGAAAATCAGCTTGGGATAAGAGGATTGACTCCGCGCAGAGAATGGTGAGGACAACGTAGATAAAGTAAAAGCTCCGTTGGTGTCTTAATCTACTTGAAAGCGACTAAGCTATAATGGCGATATGTGATGCACTTTAGGCTTCCTACTCGAGGTAGGCTTGCACACCATGCTTCAAGACAATCCCCAACCTTCTAGGATCAAACTTCAAGCGCAATCCAACGGAGCTTTAGTAAAGTGTAGCTTCAATTAGACATAATGCAAATACGAGCAAATTTAATGCATTATTCCGAAAGAGAGGCCAATGCAGCACTTGCTTTGGCCTCCTCTCAATTGCCCTTATCATGCATCGGCTCTTTGGCTAACTAAGCACGGCCTCTCTGCAATATACGCTGCGACGGCGCATCATCCTTTAGCTGTGTTAGATTATTAATATTCTCAAGTAAATAACGTAAATGCTTAGGCACATTATCATATTGATTCTTAATAAAATCTTTTAAGCCCTTTAACTCCATTGAGCCGGGAAGCCATTCATCGGCAACAGGTATTTTTTCTGCTAATGTTTTTAATTTAGCTTGTTCAGACAAACGCTCACGCAGTATTTTAATTTGCAACCCTAATTGATCTTGTAATAAATCATTTAAGTTATTTTTCGTATTCAAACTTACCTGCTCATTGACCAAACAATCGTGTGCCATACTCAAAAACATCTGCACCGTTATGTCATAAAGACGACTATACCCTTTTTTATTATGTATTTTTGCTTTATCTTTATAGACATCGCTATCGCTTTGTAAAATATCTCGTTGTGCTTCCAATATCTGTTTAAAACTAAGTAAATAAACATCATCGATTGAACCTGAAGAATTCTCACTGTCTAAATTTTCAAGTGATTCAAAGAATTTGTGTGCCTGCTCTTTGCGCAACTTATTCGTAAACCAAAAACTGGAATACCGAGCGCGTTGTGCCGCTATATACTGTTGACGTTCAATTAAAAATTCTTCATTAGACGCATGATTAACGCTATTAGCGGCAACAGCAAAAGGTGATCGCGCCACAATAGCAAGCTCTCTGGTTACACGCATTAATCGTTGAAAACCATCCCTAATTGATAAACGAACCTGCTGATCCTTGGTTATTTTATCTGGAATAGACCCAAGTTGTTTCTGTATAAGCTGTAGATAATATTTCCAACAGTTATTATTAAATGCATCGCCTAAATTAAGCACCCCATGATGCAAATACTGCATGATTTGCTGCCTTTTCTTTTGATTCTGCGTAGAAAAATCATAGAAATAATCGGCATAATTCTTCTTGTTAGCTAATTCATTTGCCTCGCAAAGTATCGAAAAAGCATGTAGTAACGCATCAACCCTAGCCGGACTATCACCAAAATGCGCTTTACATAGCGTTACCATAGCAATTTCCGGAACTTTCTCGCCTTTAAGTGTATTGCTTACTTTAAAGAACTCCAAATCACATTTAAGTTCATCTACACTTCGATCAGCCATACTATTCACGTAACGCAGCATAAGCTCTTTTGCGCTAGGATATTTTCGGGCATAGCTATCAATTTGCTCCAGAATTTCTAAAACAATTGAATTCCCTAGCGTATCCAGGCTTAAATTTTTCCACTGCTCGAATAAAGGGCTTAGTATATCGCTATCGCCTTTAGCACTATTGATAAGCGAAACAAACGTACACATCTGGTTAAGCTGTGGCTCAATTTCATTAGGATCTGCATTTAAAATTTCTAAAAGTTCAACGCGTAATCTACTTTGATCATCTAGAGATAATTTTTCTATATCTTTAAATAAAACAAAGATTTTTTCCAGCAATGCCGGGCAATTTATTTTTTCATTAGCAAAATTTTCAGCTAAAATTAAGTGCACTGCGTGTGAAATATTTGAATATTTTGTTAGCAATCCAAAGAAAACCTGATTTTTTATTGGCGACATACTTTCAAAACCGTTTAAATAAGCGTTATAAAGCGCTTTTTTATCCGGATCTGAGGGTATTTCATATTCTACTTCTGGCTGGATGATGCCTTGTTGAGATAGAAAACTATTTAATGCATCACCAGCCTCTTTGATCGCTACTATATTATTTTTACAATCTTCAAGAGAGTTTTTACCCAACGCAAATGTCAACTGTTTACTAATATAGCTTAAGGAGACATGTGCCGGTAAATTTACCAACGGCTTAAAACTTTGCTCGAAAAACGCCGGATTTTTTTTCTGGCTGTTTAATAATCGAATTAATTCTTCAGTCTCATATTGGCTTATTGCTACACGCTGACTTAAGAAATACCAGAAATTTCCCTGCTCCACAACCGATACGCCAGACAAACAACCAGGCGCAGGCAGATAATTTACTCCATCTTGGTTTGGTGTTAAATACATAGCAAACAAAGGTTTAATCACATGCGGTGATTCCCCTAGTGCTGCTGCATTTTTCTCAAGATAGATGAATAACTGTTCTACACGCGCATCCGATCCCTCATCCAGCTTAGCCAGTAGATTAATAACATAAGCAATATCTGCTGCATTCGTATGGCACATTAATAATTTGGTGACCTTTGGATCTTGAGCAAATATCTGTTGAATATAGTTTATATTTCTAAAGTTATCCCAAAAATTATCATGCACGGCATGCGTAAAGTCATCAATAAACTGTAAAGAATCATCTTTAACATAAGCCGTTTTAATGGTATCCATAGTCAGTTTAAGCAAGGCATCATTTTTTGCCATGTCTTCTTTACATAACTCGCTAGCAGGTTTTTTAGCAAACCATGTTTGACTGAAGAAACGCTGCGCAGATTTCATATAGTTAGTTGCATGCTCGTCGCCTGCACTACTCAATACTTCAACTAACGCTGACCACGCGTCGCAAGAAAGATGATAGGCCGAAGCGTTTTGAACTATTTCTGTTAATCCTGTGAATAATTCAATACGGCGTTTTTCTTGCTGAAGTGCCGGCGTATTATCAGATAAGTCTATACTCGCTGCGTATAATTGCCTATAAAACTTATCTAGACCCGCATAAAACGCTTCGACTAATTCAGCATCTTCTCTAACAAGGTCGTTAGCTATACCTGTTAACCATTGCTGGTAAAAATTAATCACCGTTTCTCTATCCGCTTCATGCGCGATAGCTTGCCCTGGCAATCCGCTATACGGAACAATAGCGCCTTTTGATAAATGCGCTTCCATAACGGCTGGCTCAGCCGCTTGTTCGACTGGCTTGCTAGCAGGTGTAATCGTATCTAAACAGTTATCAACTAATCTCTTTAACTCATTAAGTAGCTTGAAAGTGTCTGCGTAGCGATCCTTTTCAACATTGTCAACATTTTTATCCGGATGAAAGACAAGCGTCTTTTTTTTCAGCTCTTTACGTAAGATCTGTAATTTCTCTTTATCCCCTGGCAATAAACTATTTTCATCAAGCTTTTTTTGCCAGAACTTTAAATCTATGTTGGCTTGTTTTTCTGCTTTATCGGCTAATGTATCGATTCTAAGCGCTGTACTACCATTAGGTATAAAGTCTAATAATAAAAAGTAATCAAGATCGGGATACCGCGCAGAAAGTATTTCCCACTCCTGCGCCGCTTTGTCGAAAAATTCTTTATAGATCGCATCACTATCAGCTAATTTGCCAGTAAGACGTGCATTCCAAAGCGCTTCTATTTTTTTTCTACCGTCTAACCAAGCATCAATCAATCTTGTATGAGAAGAACCCTCTGTATTGATATATTGATGCAATACCTGCTTAACATTACCGCTCATTGAGGCAATGATAAGCTCTTTGCAACGCAAAAACTTTTCTTGTTGTTGCTTAATCTCATCACTTAATTGCACCACAGAGCGCATTTTAATATAGTTTTCACGACTGTCTGCATTAGATAACCAAGCAAATTTTTCAGACTTGTTACTATTATGCTTCGCTATCTTTTCATCTAAATGAACAGTCTGTTCTTTTTCAATCGCTTCAAGTCTTGCTTTATAGTCCGGAGAATTAAAAAATTTAGTGTATTGCTTTTGTATGAACGAATTATCAAAGATATCTTGACACGTTCCTTGCGCACCATTACGTCCTTGACGCCCATATTCCTGCTTGGTGACACGTGAACTGGTTGCATAGGTGCGTAATACCATCAGACCTTTTTCTGATTTTGGTTTGATATCGGTGCCGCGTCCTAAACGTGAACTAATCGTTACAGCCGCCTTATTTCCAGCATCTGGCACGATCTGACTTTCTGTTTTACCACTATCATTCGTATCGACGACAAGAGTACTCAGATCATAACCAGGGTGTCCTACTTGCAATTGTTCACTTATTTTTTTAGCAATACGTTTAACAGCAATATCATCTTCACAGGTAATTAATATCGGTTGGTCTTGATGACTCATGATCTTAGCCACTAAGCACTCGATCTGCGCCTGTTCAGACTCACAAAACTCACTCGCTAAAAACTCTGTTCTTATTCGCTCGTGACTCGGTGGTTTGACGACATGCTTGATCCCATAAATCGCCTCATAGGTCGCTAGATCATCCTTATTCCCTGCCGTACCGGTACAACCTTCTAATTTACAGTAATATTTTTTTAATAAATAAGACGCGTTTTCCGATAAAGCAATTTCGGTACAGGGCTCAACAAAATAATTCGGTGTTTCGCGAGCGGCTGCCGCTTCTTTATTTAAGCGTACATGTAAAAATTGTTGTACTAAATCACTATAAGTAGAACCGTGTCTAACTTGATTATTAATCACTACTTTAGCAAAACGTGTATGGATAACCGTATTGCCAGTCAGCAATTTTGACTCAGGCCTTTCACAGAAATGAACACCTTCGTCTAAACCATGCGCGGTATGCGCAGCAATCAACAATTGCTTTAACTTTTGATCACGTTTTTCAACCGCTTCGGCATTATTGTCCAAGGCCGGAATAATATATTTTTGAAAAAAAGTAGACTGTTTAGGTGCTTGTTTAAGGCATTCTTGTAAATAGCGGCACAAAGGCTTTAGATGTCTTTCACGAGAAATGCGCGGATCAGATTTAAAGGCATCCTTATGTTCCAAATAAAAATCATAAGCCGCTCTATAAACCCATTCATCTAAATTATAAACCACATCACTGTCTCGGCTATCTGAATAATTAAACTGCGTTTTCTCATCCTTTAAAACATGGTCACACTCATCTAAGAAGGCAACCCGATTATTGGTATAAAGATTAACGGCCTGCTCGCCTTGCCAGATATGTCTGGATTGAAACAAACTAAAATTACCGATAGTTGCGTAATTGATAGCCCCTACCATACCTGCATGCTCTAAAGAAGAAGCTACTTTATAAGTCTTCGCGTCGGAACTTTCGGCAATATAGGCATTTTGAATACCAAACGCATCCAACACGGGCATAAACTCTTCATGATCACGTTTCGATAAACTATCTTTAGCACTGAATACATCCACGACAAAGCCGGTTAACGCCAAATAGCTAGCGCGCATCACCGTAATTATGCTTTTCCCTTGTCCCGTGCGCACTTGATGCAACAAACTTTCATCGTTATAAAGTGCTGCATAAATTAAATCGAGCATTTGTGTGTGATTTGCCCATTTACCCGATTTACGTAATAAAGCTTCCCGCATACAGGCCAATAATTGCGCTGAGCGCTGATGTTTTTCTTCCTCAGAAAACGCACCTTTTAAGGCTAACAAATTCTCCTGCAGGATTTCTTGTAACACTTGCATTGGCTGTACATGCAATTGATTCGCTTCAACATAGCTATTGGTGTAATAAAAAAGATTAAGCAGTTTTTTTTGTTCGCTATCCGCCAGCTGTGTTTGTCCTTTACGCTTTAAGCCTTTCAATATTCGATCTAAACCTTCTTTATCTGCTGGGGTAATACTGTAATGCCGCTTAGAACTTCCATCTTTGTTGCTTGCTTGATCGATGGATTCATAATGATGAATTATTTCTTCTGCCGAATACAGTTCCTTTTCAGTAATTAAGCGTTTAAGCAAGCTAACTGAAGGACAAGGGGGAGTTGCATAATAGACTGTAAGTGCTTTTAACTCGGCTACAGGCAAGCTGGTAAGCACTGCTTTGAGATTTATAACGTCACTATTACCTGTTGATAAATCTGTTTCTGTAACGGCTTGCGTTAAAATCATTTGTAAGTACGGTTGTTTTACCGTATCACTTATTGTAAAAGCATATTTTAAGCCCGTTGTATCTATTAACCCTTTCTGTACCCATTGAATTAATGTAATCTGACTTTTTTCCCATAACGAAATTAAAGCTTCATTACGCGCGTCCGCTGAATCAACAAATACTTGCTCAGCCGCTTGGGTAACCCTAGCAAGTATTACATCGAAAGATGATTTTTTCGCTGCCATTGCCTCAATCAGCTGACCGCTGGCATTTAACCAACGCGTACTTGCCTTAACCGCCTGAAGCCTTAATAAAACCTGTTCAGCTTCCCCTACATAAGCATTGTTTTGTAAAATTAATTTAATTAACGTGGACTTACATAAACTAGGCAGCTCATTTTTTACCACGCGTTCAATCGCGTTTTGTTGCTTTCTATCGGCCGCTTGATTAAGTTTATTTAAGCGCGCATTAACTAGACTGGAATTAGGATTTTTAATGGACTCGTTCAACACCGTATTCAGTAAATCCACTGGATAATGCTGTTGTGAGAGGGTGTTTTTATCCATTAAACAGTTTAACCAGCTTATTAATTGCGGCACTGAATAGTAAAGCGCAGGTTTAGATAACTTTACTTTTTCTAATAAACAGCCAATTAATTGTCCTACTTCGTTGTAATGGGTTTTTTTATCTAAACGAATAAAAAATTCCGCTAAGTCTTTCATCTGTTCTTGAAGATCTAGATCTGATTTAACTGCCAGATGCGAGGTTAATTCATTTAGTAAGGATAAATTTTGCGCTTTAAAACCTTCAAAAAAACTTTTCTCTAAATATTGCTTACTTTCCTGACGTTCTTCCTCTTTAAGTGATTTAAAATCAGCATCCTGATAGCTAATCGTGCAGCCTTGACTCAGCCATTGTTCTATTATGCCTCTTCTTGTAGCAACAGGGCTGGTCGCCGTTGAAATAGATTGATAAGCATTTTCAAGTTCTGTATAGCTGGGTAAATAACTCGATGTAGAAAAATCAATGGACTGTAATTGTTTTTCAAACAACTGCAACTGATCTTGCCTCCTTGAGCCAATGGATTTTGCTGTTAAGAGTTTTCTTCCTTGGGCGATGTCATCCAATAACCAAGGATAGTAGTTTAATAATGGTTCTAATGCTTTTTTCTGCGATACAAGCTTAATAAGTTGATCAAATTTATCTTTATAATTAGCTTTATCCGTAACTCTGTAACACTGAATCGCACGTCCACAGTTGTTAATAAAATCAATTGCTTCATGAGACGGTAATTTTTTCAACTCTGGTAAAGCGTTATTTTCTAATAATGTTTTAGCCAAAAGCGCTATATCACTAAAACGAATTTTTAGTGTGCCACGCAATAAATTAGCATCCAAAACAAACTGCTGATTGATCCAATTTAAAATTTCAACATCACAACTTTGCAAAGCAGTGAAATGGCTTCCTATTTCAGGATGATCGGCTACACGATCAACGCCTAAAGCAATACACGCCAAATACAAACGTGTTACAAGAAATGATTCTTGCTTACCTTCAATTGCAGCGAGTCCAGCGTAAAGCTCGTCTTTAAATAGATTAAAGTCGTTAAAATCAAGCCGGATGTGTTGACTCGCATAACGCAATGCTTGCAACTCAATTAATCCCGCTGGAATCTTTTTATCCCATTTAGCACAATAGCTTTTTTCATCACCCTCAGCAGAGGCCGTAAATTCTTTTAATTTTGTCTGTGCATGCCAGTAAGGGTAATCCTCATATTGATTCGCATAATAAAAGCCATTATGGCGCCAATCTATCTGATCGATATGATTGAAAATGCTTTGCTGTATTATATTCCCTGCTACTTCAGCACCTACTCTTTTTAATACACGATAAAGCCTGTCAAGGAATACCTGTGCTTGAAAATTTTCATCGCCCGCTAAACACCGGAAAAATGCAGCTTTATCGATAGCAAGCTGCGCTTCTTCAGCTAAACCCAGTACTTTTTGAAAGGCATACCATAAATCTGCATAATGCATATGACCGGTTGCTGCACCATGCGCATCGACTAATTTCCACCATAGCGCTTGATAATCCGGTTTATCTTTTAAAGTAACCATGCTGAGCGCATAAGCATCGATCTCGGCTTTATCCAATAACTCTGAGCAATTTAGCGAACTATCTAAAAATCGCTTTTTCCATACCGCAAAATGATCCGCCCCAAATTTTTTATAGATTTGATTCGCAAGAAATAAGAAATGTTGCGTCCCTTGATTGTCTTGCCTTTGATTTTCTATATCATAAACATTAAAAAGCTGACCAAATGCCTTGAGATTTGATTCAGTCAATGCTGTAGCACTATCTGGCGTAAATAAATCATTAATTAATGCACTAGAAGATGAATATTTATTTAGGATCCATTTTTTTAATATTGTAAGGCAAGCATTAAAATCACCCGCTGTTATAGGTTTAGCAGGGTTATTGAGCTCAAAATATTGTAGGCTAGTAGAAATATTTTCATCGCGCAGTGTACCGTCCGTTAGCATTTTAGTTAACACGGCCCTAGCATTAGCAACCCGCTGTGGATCCTTATCTTCTAAGGCCAGATGTTTCCATACGGTTAAAGCCTCCTGATCTGTTAAATTCTCATTAACTATCTTTGTAAATTGACGAAAATCCCCTCTAAATTCACTTTCTACTGCGGCTTGATGAAGTTGTACCGTAAATGGATTACGTTTTTTTAAAGCTAAAGACGCCCGTTCTCTTAGATCTCGTTTTTCACGTTTTTCATCAAAACATAAAATTAATCCTTTATTTCTCGAGTAATTTAAATAAAAACCAGCAGGAAGATTGTCTTTGGAAAAACCCAAGCGAAACTGCGGCGCATTCTGCATTATTTTTTGCACCGCCTGTGGATGAATTTTCTCAATGACCTGCGCTGCATTTTTATCACTACCCACCCACAGCGAAAACAACTGCGCTAAATCAGTTTTAGTCCAACCCGATGCATTTTTAATATCTGCCGATAATTCGTCCCATATTTTCTGGCATTTTAAATCGATATTGCCACGGCTAATAAGATTTTTTTCATCGCCGTGAAACGGAGTAACTTCTTGCTCCTGCTCTTGTTCTTGCTCTTGCTCTTGCTCCTGTTCTTGTTCCTGTTGAAATTCTTGCGTTACTTCTTGTTGTAACTGTTGCTGAATACCCGGTGTTTGTGCAGATAGCGGATATAAAATATCGTCGCCATCAAAAGGCTGTTCTTTTTTAGCATCTTGATCCGCAATAATGACTTCCGCATTTAATCCCCCGTCCGCAGCAATATAAATAGACTGAGTATTTTTTATTAAAGAAGCTTGGCGAAGTTTTCTTTGATTATCTAGAATCTTATTTTGAACTTCACGATACAGTGCTTTTACTTCACAATCGTTTTTATCCGTATAAGCGTCTCTATCCCAAGCGGGTATACGAATTAAAATGGCTAAACCCTTAACAGCCTCCTGCTGCAGTGCTCGCAGAAAATCTCTACTATTTAAATCTTCAATATCTAAATTATATAAAAGCACTTCGCTGAGATCATTCGGAAATTTTTTATGGCGATCATTTAAGCCCGAAATCAGACCTTTAACAGCGCGTTGATTCTCATGTGATAAACTATCAGGCATAATCAATGACAAGCTATTAAATAAAGGGTTACAACCCTTTCCTAACCGTCTATCAAACTGCCTAATTTTATCTGTTAGATAAGCAATATATTCATGCGGTTGATCACTTAAACTTCCGGCTAAATCAAAAGTACAGCTAAGATTTGGCGCAGGTTCTTGTTCAATGCCATTCCAAGTAGCCGCATAGTGAATTTCTAAGGCCTTAAAAAACTTATCTAAGCCTTCACTACCCATTTGAGCCATTTGTAGAAAAGCCCATGCTGGCGCATGTGGATCTAATGTAGCTTTATTATTTTCACTGCAGAAAGTATCGCGCCAACTTTTATTAAACGGCGTTATTCTATTAATTAAATCCAAATCTAGCGTAGCACCATACATTTCAAAAAAGCGTATCATTTCCAAACCAGTAGCATCCCAAAGGGTTGTACGTTTTTTTATGCTATCTTCTGCTGCTTGAAGGTGATCAGCTGCGAATGCCGCTAAAAATCGATTGCGCGCCGCACACTGTAAGGGATAGACATAACAAGCATTTAAGTTAGCCAGCGAATTACCTAGCGGAGAAATTTCTCTCAAATGCGGATCATAGTTAAACAATTTTTTAACCCGATCATCATTACTCACTATAGTAGGAAAAACTAGCCGCGCTAATTTGGCATGATAGACAATTTGCAAGGCGCCAATAAGATCGACTGCTTGGAACTTATGCTGTTTAAGCGTTAGTGTTTTTTTAGTATTGTCGAGCTCAAATAAATGCTTATCAAACTTGTCTAATATATTGCTTACCAACAAATCGTCTAAATCAGAAAGTTTGCTTAATAGCGTAGAAACGCTTTTTTCTTTATCCCTACAAATCAATTCATCAACACTAAAACTCGTGAATGGTTTGCGATTTAAAAAGGCCATTCTAACTTCTTTTTCAACGGTATAAGGCCTAAACTGTATTTGCACCCATTCCCACAAAGTAAATACAGGCGTGTTATAGCGATAGGTTTTTACATCCATCTGCTCACGGCACGCTGGGAAAATTCGACCAAATAAAACTGCATACCAAGCCGCTTCTGCAGACATTTCAATATCATTGAGCTGGGTATTTTGCGCTATATTGATTGACTGGGTTTTAATCTTATGTTCTGTAAAAATAGCCGCTACCTCTTCTGGTACTTCAATATTTCCATTCGTATAAGCCACCCATTGCTCGTTTTTTTTATTTAAAAGAATCCATAATGGATCCGCTTCCGTACGAATATTGACAAATAAGATTTGAAAATGCTGCCATTGCGAAGGATGGAAATGTTTAAGTTCGCTAATATGGAAGGGAGCATAATTTGGCGTATCGATATTATCTATAGATTCGACCCTTAATCCATTTTTACTTAAAAAATGTATTACATCGATACGATTGGGCTGGTACGATGACAGAGAAGAATATTTTTGCGTTTTATTACTTGGACTTAATAAGTTATAGAAAGCATTGATAGTATAGGCAGTATAGTTGCTTCTAAAGTTGCGATGCTCAATTGAAAAAGGATAACCTTCTATGGTTTTTTCAAGCCGTTCCTGATCTACATCAGCCCATTTAATGGTTCCTGTCCAGCATTTATTTGGCGTTGTAGAAGGTGTGGAAAAACAAAATGGTTTCTTAACGCCAGAGATTAATTCAGTCCTTAAAAAATCTTCAAGGAAGGATTCAGCTATAGATGCGTGTTGCTTAAGCCACGCATGTCTTCGATAAAGTTGCTCTAATACCCCATCTAAGTCAAGAACGGCAATCCTATCCTCAAAACTTTTTCTTACATTAGCACCATCTAGCCAAATTTCACGATCAAATTTATTTTGATAGTCTTGAACAAGCTGATTATGATAAAGAGCGCTAAACGATTCATCTATATACGCTTTGAGTAGCGCTTCGTCAGGCTTCCGTTGTTTGACCTCGGTTTGTTTTAATCTATCCTTTAGTGTTTCTTGGAATTTTTTTTGTAATTTTATTTTTAATTCTTTTTGAATTTCAGGTTCATAGAATGAAAGCCAGCTGCGCTCCAATGAATTACGAATAGATTCAAGTATATTTGAATTTACTTTCTTCACATCGCATGCAGCCATATAAAACCTTATTGTTATATTATTTTTACAAATAATTCACATTGAACCAAATATAACTTAAGGAATTATTAATGCTGATTTGCATGCAAAAATTCTGTGCATCTATGCTCAAAAAAACAACATAAAAATAAATACTTTAAAAGGGAAAGCGAGAACCTTAGCAAGACGCAAATAAAGAGACTACACCGAAAGAGCGCTTGTTTAGCCATCGATGAGACAGGAAAGCATTGTGAAAGCAATGCGAAGTCGAAGAGCCCGCGATAGGCGTGCGTTGACGGGCGAAGCAGGAAACGCATCACGCCGTAAAGTCATTTGTGGGAGGCACGGGCATGAACTCCGAAGGAGTGAGTGCGTGCCGGACGCAGGACGTATCGCGGCCTAATTTCAGTCGCGTCATGCGAACGAATTTCGGGGACACGATGGCCGAAATTCTTCGGGAGCATAGCGACTCACTTGAGCGATAGGCCTCTCTCCTTGGCAAGTAAGTCTTGCCTTCGTTGCTAATTAGGACTAAAATGGTCCTAATTAAAAATTTAAGCCCCCCCTTAATGCTTACAGCAATGGGGTAATTGTGTTCTTTTTCTATGTTACGACTCAGCAAACTAACGGATTACGCCATGGTGACGATGGCCTATTTGGCCAAGCACCCGGGGCAAGCCCGTAATGCAAGAAATATCGCCGAAAAAACCGGTGTTTCCTTAGCAACCACGAGCAAACTATTAAAACGTTTGGCTAGCCACCAGCTATTGCTGGCGCACCGTGGCATTCAGGGCGGCTATCAGCTCGCGCTCCCCCCGCAAGATATCCCGCTCGGCAAAATTATCCAGGCCTTAGAAGGTCAAATTGCTTTAACGGCATGCAGCCATTCAAACCGGCCGTGCGACGTAGAGAAACAGTGTATGATTCGCGATAATTGGCGTAATATCAGCGCCTTTATTCAGGGTACCTTATTTCAGATCAGCGTAGCCGATCTGATAGAGCCTCTGCCATTAAAATCGCTATTAAAACAACCTTTAGCCCTACTAGAGAATGCCTCATGACCGATGCCGCTTTAGATAAATTACTTCAACAAGACTATCAGCATGGATTTGTCAGTGATATTGAGTCCGATACCATACCCTGCGGGCTCAGCGAATCGGTGATACGCACTATTTCGAGCAAAAAAAATGAACCTGAATTTCTATTGGAATGGCGTTTAAAAGCCTACCGTCATTGGCTCACCTTATCTGAGCCCCATTGGGCGGATTATATGCATTATCCGGCCATTGATTATCAAGCGATCAGCTATTATTCGGCGCCTAAAGTAAAAAAACAGCTAAAAAGCTTAGACGAGGTTGACCCCGAACTACTGCGCACTTATAACAAATTAGGTATTCCGTTAAAAGAACAAGAATTATTAGCCGGTGTCGCTGTCGATGCCGTCTTTGACAGCATTTCTGTGGCCACCACCTTTAAAGAAAAACTGCGTGGCATGGGTATTTTATTCTGTTCCTTTTCAGAAGCGGTAAAAGAATATCCCGAACTGGTCAAAAAATACTTGGGTACTGTGGTTCCGCCGCAGGATAACTTTTTTGCTTGTTTAAATTCAGCGGTATTTACCGATGGTTCGTTTTGCTACATTCCCAAAGGCGTACGTTGCCCAATGGAACTGTCCACTTATTTTCGGATTAATGCAGCAAACACCGGCCAATTTGAAAGAACACTGATCATTGCCGACGAAGGCAGTACCGTCAGTTATTTAGAAGGTTGTACTGCACCACAACGCGATGAAAATCAATTGCATGCCGCCGTAGTAGAATTAGTAGCACTCGATAATGCAACCATTAAATACTCCACCGTGCAAAACTGGTATCCCGGTGACAAAGAAGGAAAAGGTGGTATCTATAATTTCGTGACCAAACGCGGCCATTGTCGCGGTGTTAACTCAAAAATTTCTTGGACACAAGTTGAAACGGGCTCTGCGATTACTTGGAAATATCCCAGTGTTATTTTACAAGGTGATCATTCCACCGGTGAATTTTATTCGGTTGCTGTCGCCAACCATAAACAGCAAGCAGATACTGGAACCAAAATGATCCATATTGGTAAAAACACCAAAAGTACCATTTTATCTAAAGGTATTAGCGCAGGTCACGGACAAAATACCTACCGCGGCCTGGTTAGGATTGCGCCCAGCGCCGAAAACAGCCGTAATTATACCCAATGCGACTCCTTATTAATTGGCGATCGTTGTACGGCACATACCTTTCCTTCGATCGAAACCAAAAATCAAACTGCACAAGTAGAACATGAAGCATCCGCCTCAAAAATTAGTGACGATCAGCTCTTTTATTGTCAGCAGCGTGGTATAGCCACGGAAGATGCCTTATCACTTATCGTCAATGGTTTCTGTAAAGCGGTCTTTAAAGAGCTGCCGATGGAGTTTGCAGTAGAAGCACAAAAACTATTAGGCGTAAGCCTTGAAGGTAGCATTGGTTAATGTACTCTTCGCACTTGAACATTTGGCTGCGTTGCCGCTCAACTCGCAATCCTCATGTATGTTATATACACTCCGGTTGCTTCGTTTTCGCGGCGCCTTGCCAAACGTCCCATTGCTATGAGTACACAATACAGACAAGCTAATAAGTAAATTCAACTTTTAAAAAAAATATGTTAAAAATTCAAAATTGTCACGCAGAAATCGATAATAAAACCATTTTACGTGGTATTAATCTGGATATAAAACCAGGCGAAGTGCATGCGATCATGGGACCTAATGGTTCCGGTAAAAGTACCTTAGCCAACGTATTGGCTGGACGCGGAAGTTACACACTCAGCCAAGGTAGCATACGTTATTTAGCTCAGGATCTGTTGGAATTATCACCTGAACAACGCGCCCAAGCGGGTTTATTTTTAGCGTTTCAATATCCGGTAGAAATTCCGGGTGTAAGCAACGTTTATTTACTCAAAGCCTCTTTAAATGCGATTCGCAAAGCACGTGGTGAAACAGAACTCGATGCGATTGATTTTTTAGCGCTGGTAAAAGAAAAATTAAAACGGGTGGAAATGGATCAAGACTTTCTTTATCGATCCGTCAACGAAGGTTTTTCTGGCGGTGAAAAAAAGCGTAATGAAATTCTGCAAATGGCGCTGTTAGAACCTAAGTTAGCGGTTCTAGATGAAACCGATTCAGGCCTTGATATCGACGCCTTAAAAATAGTGTCTAATGGTGTTAATCGTCTGCGTTCACCGGAAAGATCCATGATATTGATTACCCATTATCAACGCTTATTAGACTATATTAAACCTGATTACGTGCATATTCTTGCGGGAGGAAAAATCATTCGCTCGGGTGATTTTACGTTAGCGCAAACCTTAGAAAAAGACGGTTATGCCACGATCCTACAAGAAGAATCGGTGGCTTAAAAACAATGTTAACAACCGCACTCAATCCTAGCGCTTCTGCCGTTGCACATTATCTCAACGAATACCAACGTGTAGAAAAAGAACTGCCGGGCTATAAGCATGAATCACTCGCATCGCTGCGCAAAACAGCGCTGACACACGTTTCAAGCTTAGGTTTTCCTACGCGAAAACACGCCGATTGGAAATACACGCCACTCACGTCCTTTTTACAAACGCCGTTTTCAATTAATCCAAATAATAGCGAAGCATTATCAGCCGCGCTTGAAACTTCAGATAGCCCATATCGCTTAGTGTTTCTTAACGGACATTTTTCACCATCTTTATCAACAATAAGCACGCTACCCGATCAACTGATCATCAGCGATTTAGCGACACAGATTAAAAATAATCCTGAACACTTATTTAATTACTGCCGAACATCGACTGAACAAACAAACTGCTTTATTCATTTAAATACCGCCTTTATTCAGGATGGCGCTTACCTTTATTTACCCGCTAACACAGTACTAGCCTCCCCCATTGAACTACTATTTATTAACAGCGGTGAACAACAATTTATTCCCATCCGCAATCTAATTATTGCTGAAGAAAACAGCCGCGCGGTCATTATCGAAAAATATATCTCGTTAAAAGAAAAAACCAGTACTTATTTTTCCAACACCGTCACCGAATGCTTTTTATCCGCACAAAGCCATATTGAACATTACAAACTCATAGAAGAAAGCGAAAAAAGCACGCATATGGGCAACCTGTGTGTGACACAACAAGCAAACAGTCAATTTTTCTCTTATTCCATTGCATTAAAAGGCGGTTTAGTACGCAGCGATACGCAGGTTAAGCTTTGCCAAGCGCAAGCGCAATGTCACTTAAAAGGCTTGTACGATGCGCAAGGAAAACAGCACATCGCACATCACACCGTCATCGATCATATTAGCCCTTATACAAGCAGCAAAGAATTTTATAAAGGCATTGTGGGTGATAAGGCAAGTGCGGCATTTAATGGAAAAGTAATTGTTCGACCACAGGCCATCAAAAGCAAAGCCGAGCAACTTAACAAAAACTTACTGCTTTCACGCGATGCTGAAGTGAATACTAAACCTCAATTAGAGATATTTGTAGATGATATTCAATGCACACACGGTGCCAGCATAGGCCAGTTAGATGAAAATGCGCTTTTTTATCTACGTGCACGCGGTTTAAATGTCAGCGAAGCCCGTCAGCTTTTAATTAAAGCCTTTATCCAAGATATTATTCAGCAAATGCCTTTATTAATGTCACACGCTTCATTATCGCCTTCAATAAAATCTTTATTCGCGAGCCAATATGAAACCGTTTGATGTAAAAAAAATAAGACAAGATTTCCCTATTTTTCAAGAAAAAATTCAGGGCAAGCCACTGGTTTATCTGGATAGTGCCGCCAGTATGCAAAAACCGCATTGCGTTATAGAACGACTGCGCGATTTTTACCGCCAAGAATACAGTAATGTACATCGCGGTATTCACCATCTAAGCGAACAAGCCACCGATGTGTTTGAAAAAAGTCGCGAAAAAATTCAACAGTTTATTAACGCTAAATATTTTTCTGAAATTATCTTTGTACGTGGTACCACCGAAGCAATTAACTTGGTGGCACAAACCTATGGTCGTCAACAAATAAAAGCCGGCGATGAAATTATCATCACCCATATGGAACATCATGCAAATATCGTACCCTGGCAGTTACTGTGTAAAGAAACTGGCGCTCAGCTTAAAGTTATTCCTGTTAATGATGCGGGTGAGTTAATTTTAGAAGAATATGAAAAGCTACTCAGCAACAAAACAAAGTTAGTTGCGCTTTGTCACATTTCAAATACCTTAGGCACTATCAATCCTATCAAGAAAATTATTGATTTGGCCCATGCGAATAACACGCCGGTATTAATTGACGGCGCGCAAGCTATTGCACACCAAAAAGTAGATGTACAAGCCTTAGATTGTGATTTTTATTGCTTCTCAGGACACAAAATGTTTGCGCCTACGGGTATTGGTGTGCTGTATGGAAAACGACATTTATTAGAAGCGATGCCCCCCTATCAAGGTGGCGGTAGTATGATCACCGAAGTCAGTTTAGAAAAAAGCAATTATCGGGAACCCCCTTATAAATTTGAAGCCGGAACACCGCATATTGCTGGCGTCATCGGTTTAGGTACCGCGATTGATTATCTGAATCAATTCGATTTTTCAGACATACAAAACTACGAAAAAGAGTTACTCACGTATGCCACTGAACAATTACAGCGCCTGCCCGGTATACGCTTGATTGGTACGGCACAAGAAAAAACCGCTATTTTAAATTTTGTGGCGCACGACAATCAAGGTCAGCGTATCCATGGGCATGATCTCAGTGACATTTTAAACTCAGAAGTCGGTGTTGCAGTGAGAGCCGGACAACATTGCACCATGCCTTTATTACAGCGCTTTAACGTCGACTCTACCGTGCGTGCGTCCTTAGCTTTTTATAATACCAAAGAAGAAATTGATAAATTAATACAAGGCTTAAAAATCGCACAAAGCATTTTTAACGTACCCAACACGACGTCGGATTCTAAGCATGTCTGAGTTAAGAGAACTTTACCAAGAAATGATCCTAGACCATGGACGTCATCCGCGTAATTGTCACGTATTAGCCAATGCGAATCGGCAAGCAGAAGGATTTAATCAGCTGTGCGGTGATCGTTTAACGATTTATTTAAACGTTGAAAATAATACGATTAAAGACATTAGTTTTACTGGTTCAGGTTGTGCTATTTGCATGGCATCAGCGTCATTAATGTCAGAAACGCTAAAAGGGAAAACTGAACAAGAAGCGCAAGTATTTTTTCAAAACTTTCATGAATTATTAACCCATGAAAAAGAACCTACTCACGCGATGCCCTCTTTTAATAAATTAAGCGTTTTTTCCGGTGTTAAAGCCTACCCGGCGCGTGTCAAGTGTGCCACCTTAGCTTGGCATACCTTACAGGCCGGATTGCAACAACAAAAAACATCCGTTTCTACTGAAAATTAAACATCATGAACTTAGCGAAGTATCCCCTATCAGAAGAAAACATTGCACAGTTAAAGCTGGATATTATTGCAGCACTTCAGGGTATCTATGACCCAGAAATTCCAGTGAATATCTACGATTTAGGTTTAATTTATAATGTCGTGATCGATACTCAAGGATCCGTAAAAATTGAAATGACCCTAACCACGCCAGGTTGTCCGGTAGCACAAACTTTCCCCGGCAATGTAGAAAATGTAGTTAATCATGTACCCGGCGTAAGTGAAGCGGTTGTTGAGCTAGTTTGGGATCCACCCTGGACATCGGACAATATGTCTGAGGCTGCAAAATTACAGCTGGGTATGTTGTGAAAGTCTAATGAGCTTTATGTGAATTGATGACTAATACTATCCATGAATAAACCCGCTATATTTAACTTAAACTGCTCATCTAACTCACGAATACCGGTAGGACTAGTGATATTAATTTCTGTTAAATAATCACCTATCACATCTAAACCCACAAAATACAAGCCTTTTTCTTTTAACGTAGGTCCTACTTGCTGGCAAATCCAACGATCACGCTCGCTTAATTCAACCCCTATACCCTTGCCACCGACCGCTAAATTAGCACGCGTTTCACCCTGTGCAGCAATGCGTGCTAACGCATAAGGAACCGGTTCACCATTGATCATCAAAATACGTTTATCGCCCTGAGTAATTTCTGGAATATAACGCTGTGCAAGCATATAACGCTGATTATTTGCCGTTAAAATTTCTAAAGTCACATTAATATTCGGATCATCTTGGCGTAATCGAAAAATAGAAAAACCACCCATACCATCCAATGGTTTAACAATAATATCTTCATGCGCTGCTAAAAATTGTTTAACCGCCGCGATATGATGCGTCACTAAACTAGGCGTACAGCATTGCGGAAAATGGCTAGTAAATAATTTCTCATTAAAATCACGCAAACTTTGTGGCTTATTCACCACTAACACACCCTGTTGTCCGGCTTTATCTAACAGTTGCGTGGTATAGATATATTGCATATCCACCGGTGGATCTTTTCGCATCAGGATCACAGCCAGTTGATCTAAACCCTGTATGGTTTCTTTGCCAAATTCAAAATAATTTTTAGCATTATCTTTTACCGTTAAAGAGCGCATTCTGGCACAGACTTTATCTTGCTGAAGAAAAAGATCGCTTTGCTCCATATAAAAAATAGGCCACTCTCGCTGCTGTGCTTCTAATAACATCGCAAACGTCGTGTCTTTTTTAGGATTGATGTGTGAAATAGGATCCATAATCACACCTAATGCGTATTTTTTCATACTTCTAATTCCCCGCCTTCAACACAGCCGCTTGTTCACGTGCCGCCGCTAATGCAGCCAAACGCGCTATCACGCCATAGGTATAAAAACGATTCGCGCATTTGCCTTTTTGGCTGGTCGTTACTTCGGGAATATTACAGGCTTTCACAAAAGGCAGTGGTTCAAATTGCATGCCCGGCGAATTCAGATTATCACTGACGCCTCGACCGGTATGCACACGATAAAATCCACCGATAACATATTGTCCTAGCATATAAACGACGGGTTCAGCCACCGCATTATTCCAGGTCTCAAAGGTATAAACCCCTTCTTGTATAATCACTTTTTCGATAGGGCGATTGCCTTTTGCGACCATCATATCACTGCGTTTTTTTCTATTTAAGTTTTGAATTTCAACGGGATCATGAATAGATAAAACACCCATCCCATACGTTCCTGAATCCGCTTTAATGACGACATAAGGTTTTTCTTTAATATGATATTCATCGTATTTTTTTTGAATTTTATCTAATAGCTGTTGGCTTTGTTCCACCATACAGTCTTCACCTTCGCGTTTCATAAAATCTACACCTTCACAACGCGTAAAAAAGGAACTAATTAACCAAGGATCTAACTGAATTAATTGCGATAATTCGTTGCATACTTGCCCATACTCTTTAAAGTGTTGAGATTTTAAACGTCTATGCCAACCTAATTCACTGGCAGGCAGCGTTTTTTGCTTAACGCCCTTTAGAATTTCAGGTATACTATTGGCTAAATCATTATTTAATAGCAGTAAACAAGGTAAAAAATCATTTACACTGATTTGATCACCCACTCTTTTTATTTTCTCAAGTAAAATGGATCGACCTGAAGCTAATGAAACTTCCTTTGACTCTCCAATATCTTCTAATAAAGAACCAATCCGTACTTCAAAACCTGCTTGAATCAATATGTCATGCAAGGCAAGCAGATTTTCAAAATAATACTGATTTCTAGTGTGATTTTCAGGGATAATTAAAAGTCGTAAACATCCTGGCATTAAACGATCCAAAGTTTCCTGAGCCGCCTGAACCGCTAAAGAAATAAACTCTTCTTTTAAGTTATTAAATCCCGCCGGAAATAGATTCGTATCGACCGGTGCTAATTTAAATCCTGCATTACGCAGATCGACCGAAGAATAAAACGGTGGTGGCGTTTTACGCCATTGATCGCGCAACCAAGCTTCTATCGCCGATTGAGAACTTAATAACTGTTTCTCCAATGTGTGTAAGGGATCTAAACAATGCGAAGCTAAACAGGGAATGTCGTCACTCTTATCTGATGGTTGATTCATTCATGTCCCCTTAGGTCAAAATATACTCTTCGCGCTTGAATTTTCGGCGGTGTTCCCACTCAATGCGCAATCGGCATGTATGCTGTATACATTTCGGTTGCGCACCTTCACGAAAAATCCAATGGCTGTGAGTAGAATGCGTACTAGTGAATTTTCAGGTCATATCCTACCTAAGTGTCATAAAAAGTCCTAGATGTTGTATAGCGTATTTATGGCATAAAATCAGCTTAAGCTTCAAAAAGAAAAGCGAAAGCGCTATAGTAGTCTCAATCTCTTATTGTCTTCACAGAATGACACTTTTCCAACGATTGACTCGTTTTTTACTTGGGAAACCTCGTAACCCCTTAAATCCAGATGCGCAACGTCATATTGCACTCGTCGCTTTTTTGGCCTGGGTAGGTTTAGGTGCGGACGGTCTTTCTTCTTCTTGTTACGGTCCTGAAGAAGCGTTTATCGCTTTAGGCCCTCATTATGGCTCTTTAGCGCTTTATATTGCGATTGCAACCATCCTAACGGTCTTTATTATTGCCTTGGCCTACAATCAAGTCATTGCCCTATTTCCTAGTGGTGGTGGTGGTTATAAAGTAGCGACGCAATTATTAGGCCCACATGCGGGGTTGGTTTCAGGTGCGGCGCTTATCGTTGACTACGTATTGACCATCACCATCTCTGTTGCCAGTGGCACCGATGCTTTGTTTAGTTTGCTTCCTTCTACATTATTAGATTACAAATTATTAACTGAAGCGGGCATTATTTTTTTACTGATTACGCTGAATCTACGTGGCATGAAAGAGTCCATTAAAGTCTTGATGCCAATTTTTTTAGGCTTTGTTGTTACACATTTCTTTTTAATTATTTATGGCGTTGTTTCGCATAAAAGTGGTTTGCCTACGGTCGTTGCTGATACGGTTAACAGCACCCTAAATTTATCTCATCAAGCCGGCTGGCTATTTGTCATCGCTTTATTATTACGCGCGTATTCATTAGGAAGCGGAACTTATACCGGGATTGAAGCGGTTTCAAATAATGTCAATCGACTGGCAGAACCCCGTGTTCGAACCGGAAAGTGGACCATGTTCTATATGGCGCTTTCCTTAAGCTTCACCGCCGGTGGTATTATCCTATTGTATCTGCTGTGGCATGCTCAGCCTGTTTACGGTCAAACTTTAAATGCGGTTGTTTTTCATAAAATATTAGGCGATTCCAGCCTGGGTCACACCCTGCTGATGATCACCTTATTATTAGAAGCGGGGCTTTTATTAGTCGGTGCTAATACCGGATTTTTAGCCGGGCCGAGTGTATTAGCAAATATGTCGGTTGATAGCTGGCTGCCTAATCGTTTTCGTCATCTTTCCAGCCGATTAGTCACACAAAACGGTGTTATTGTATTTGGTCTTGCCGCCTTACTCATTCTCTGGTTAAGCGATGGACGTGTTTCGTGGTTGGTCATCCTTTATAGTATGAATGTGTTTCTAACCTTTTCACTGTCTCTATTAGGACTATGTGTCTATTGGTTAACACAGCGCAGTGCAGCGTCTCCTCGTTGGTTGGGACGTTTATTCTTTTCTGCCTTTGCTTTTTTTGTCACGGTCAGCATTTTAATTGTCACGCTTATTTCTAAATTCACCTTTGGCGGTTGGGTGACAGTGGTCATTACTAGCCTGGTTATTGGCATGTGCTTACTGATAAAAAAACATTACACCCACGTCAATAAAAAACTGCATGAAATTGATTTGCTGATGACCAGTACACCCCTTGAAACACTCAACGTGGTCACCCCTTTACAACCTTCAGAAGCCACGGCGGTCATTATGGTTGGAAAACATCGTGGTATTGGCTTGCATAATTTATTATGGATACTACGTTCATTCCCACACCATTTTAAAAATTTTATTTTTCTCAATGTAGGCATTGTCGATGTGGAAAGTTTCAGTGCTAAAAAAGAATTAACCGCTATGCAAGAATCATCCGACAAGATGCTCGATTATTTTGTCAGTTATTGTCAGCAGCAAGGTTTAGCGGCTAAAGGTCTGGTTGCTTTTGGCACGGATCCAACGGAAAAATTAACTCTATTATCTAAAAAAATCATGAAAGAATTTCCCAATTCGATCTTTTTCGCCAGTAAATTAATTTTTTCAAAGGATAATTGGATCACCCGTTTTCTACATAATGAAACCGCGGTTACCTTACAGCGTCGCTTGCATCTACTCGGTGCACAGCTGGTTATTTTACCCATGAAAATAGATTAACGATGAAACGCATTCCTGAAAAAACACTCGATACGATTCTAAATCAGCAGGATCCGCAAAGTATCTTGGGCTTTATACAAAAAAAAGTGGCACAGCTTAATCAACTGAATGAAATATGGCAAAAAAATTGGGCTGATTTAGCGCAACATAGTCGCATTGCTAACTTCCGCGAGGGTTGCTTAGTCATAGAAGTGGATAATGCCGCTTGGGCAACACGTTTACGTTATCTTATTCCTGATCTGACTAGAAAGTTAGTCAAACATACGGCGCTGCATAGCTTAAAACACATTGAATGGTATATTCAACCACATTCCCCAACCGCCTCCCCGCGTAACCGCTTAGTACCCATGTTATCCGATCATAGTGCGCAACTATTAAAAAATACGGCGTTGACGGTTAGAATGAAACAACTGCAAGAAGCTTTAATTCGATTATCCAATAAAGATTAAATGACCCTAAATAGCTTAAATAGGGTCATTTGAAGCACTCGGATCATCAATAAATCAATTTCTAGAAGATAACTGAAAGGAGCTATTATTAATCCCCTCATACTGTTTTTCTGCTGCGCGCAACTGTTCAGCAGCATGATTTATTTTCTTTGCCTTGAAATCAATCGCCGATCCATTCAAGGCCGGTTGAGCATTCGCTAGCGATCTATTCTTGAGTCCCAAAGATTTTAACAACATAGAAATTCCATAGGTCCCCAATAATAACGTATCATTCTTCAAATAGCTTTGAGAAAAATTCACTTCCGCTGACTGTGGGCCTATTTCTTTTTGGGAAGAGGACTCAGGACCAATCGAATGTCCTAGCGAAGAACCTATCGATCGTGCAACACGACTCAAATTAGATTTCATTTCTTTCTCTACCCGCGCCTGCTTCACATGCTGTATTTCCTCCTCCGATAGCTCCACAGCTACCTGCCTCGGTTGACTAGCCAAAAATTTTACCGCCTCTTCTGGCGTAGCTGCATTTATACAACGATCTAAAAGATTATGGACAACAGTCTCTTCCAGATCTTGATACGCTATCCTTTTTATATTTTTCGTCGTATTATTTTCTATACTATGATTTATAAGTCGATCATTACATTGCAGTAATTTATTAAAAATAGTATGGAGTTTTTCAGTATCTATCCAAACAGAAATGGGAACAAACTGTAAAAGATAATCAAAATTTTTCAATTCCTTTTGAGATAACAACTTCTCTATATAATCTCTATCGGCGGAAACTTTCCAAGAATCGCATCAATTTGCGGTTTAGATATTCTGACTGTTCTTAAATAAGTATATATCGTGGCGATTGCTTCTCGTTCATCTCCAGTGAGTGCATTATCATTTGTAGACATAGTAATCTCCTTATTATTTTAATAAAAAAATGATCGACTTGAGTTAATTTCTAGCAGAAAAAAACTTGCATAAATTTACTCAAGCGATGAGACAGGAAAGCATTGTGAAAGCAATGCGAAGTCGAAGAGCCCGCGATAGGCGTGCGTTGACGGGCGAAGCAGGAAACGCATCACGCCGTAAAGTCATTTGTGGGAGGCACGGGCATGAACTCCGAAGGAGTGAGTGCGTGCCGGACGCAGGACGTATCGCGGCCTAATTTCAGTCGCGTCATGCGAACGAATTTCGGGGACACCATGGCCGAAATTCTTCGGGAGCATAGCGACTCACTTGATTTTGAGCTTCAATTTTTATACCTGGAAATAGACGAAGCGTATTCGTAAGAGTAATATTATTCTCCAAATCGCTATTAAGGTTAATACGCTTGTGGCTAAGATAATGCAGGTATGATGTTGGCAAACTAACCGTTTGGGATACGGCTTCATTATCTTGAGGATTGTGAGAACGTGGCATAGTTTTTACTCCTTTAAAATTATATTTCACTCCCTTTGATTGTAAATTACATTTAAAAAATATTCATTAAAAAACATTATAGCGAAGTAATTGTTTTTAAGCGCCAAATCTTTGTTTAATCATTATTTTCTTCTGCCCAACCGGCTTTTACTTTAACCCACAAATTCAAATATACTTTTTTACCAAAACATTGTTCCATATCTAAACGCGCTTCAGTACCGACTTTTTTTAATAACTCACCTTTTTTTCCGATAATAATCGCTTTTTGTCCTGGACGTTCAGTCAGAATAACCGCACTGATTTTGATTAATTTCTTTTCTTCGTTAAATTCTTCAATAGCAACCGTAAGCCAATAAGGAAGTTCTTTATATAAAGAACGCATCAATTTTTCACGAATAAATTCAGCGGCTAAAAAACGTTGATTACGATCCGTATATTGATCCGCCGGATAAACAAATTCAGCCAAAGGCAATTGCTCAGCGATAATTTTTTCCAACGCTTCTATGTTATCGCCCTTTTGCGCAGACAGTGGAATAACTGCTAAAAATGACATTTTTTCATAACAAGACTTTAAAAAAGGCAATAACCGGGCTTTATCTTTGATCTTGTCGACTTTATTAACAATCAAAATAACCGGATGTTCTTGTTGTTTCAAGCGTTGCAAAATAGCTTCGTCTTCAGAAGTCCAGCGACCCGCTTCCATCACAAACCCAATCACATCTACTTTTACTAAGGCATTAATTGCTTCGCGAACCATGGTTCGACTTAAACGATGTTCGGTTTGTTGATGCAACCCAGGCGTATCCAGGTAGATCCATTGTGTATTTTGCTGTGTTTTCACCCCTAAAATTTGATGGCGAGTGGTCTGAGGTTTTGAGGAAGTGATGCTAAGTTTTTCACCTAAAATTTTATTCAGTAATGTGGATTTACCTACATTGGGTCGCCCAATAATGGCAATAGTACCGCAACGCGTCGTGGCACTGTTCGCACTTGAGTTTTCGGCAGCGTTCCCGCTCAATTCATCCTTCTCATGTATCATATATACACTCCGCTTGCTTCATTCTCGCGGCGCCTTGCCAAAAATCCCATTGCTGTGAATATATTTGAATATATTTGAATATTTTTCATGATTTTTTTAAGATTCAGAAGCGGATTCTAATTCCGCTAAAATTTTTTCTGCGGCTTTTTGTTCTGCACGTCGACGACTGCTATCTATTCCTATCGCCTTATTCGGCAATCCATTGACTTGGCACTCAACTTTAAATATTTGTTGGTGCGCAGGCCCTTCTAACATTAAGACGGTATAAACAGGCAAAGGCAGCTTACGCGCCTGTAGATATTCTTGTAAACGGGTTTTAGGATCTTTTAAATCAGGTAATGTTTCTACATTTTCTAAGCGTGTTTCATACCAACGAAGAATACAGGTTTCACACGCTGCAAATCCACCATCCAGATAAATAGCACCCACGACGGCTTCCATACCATCCGCTAAAATGGATTTACGTTGCGCGCCACCGGTTTTTAATTCACCCGCACCCAAACGTAAATATTTTCCTAATTCAAATTCTTTAGCTAAATCAGTTAAGGTTTCGCCACGGACAAGGTTCGCACGTAAACGACTTAATTCACCTTCACGTGCACGAATATTTTGTCTAAATAAAGCCGCCGCAATGACAAAATTAAGCGCCGCATCACCTAAATACTCTAGACGCTCATTATTTTTATTACCGCGAAAACTACGGTGACTTAATGCGTCTTCCAATAATTCAGGATTTTTAAACTGATATCCTAAGTGTTTACATAGCGTGGCTACTTCTGATCTCACCATGACCTCTTCTGTACTCTTCCCATTGAATTTTTTACTGCCTTGCCAAAAATCCAATGGCTGAGAGTAATTATATATAGAAACATTTAAGCACTAATACGCGAACCTATTCTATGCCAACGCACCTGATTATGTTCGCTGTCCCAACTAAAAAATATCCACATCGCTTTACCCACTAAATCTTTTTCAGGCACAAATCCCCAATAACGACTATCGTAACTATTGTCTCGATTATCGCCCATCATAAAGTAATTGCCCGCAGGTACTTTTACGGAGAAATCATCCGCTGGTTGATCCGGGCGAATATAAATAGGATGTTTTATACCTAATAAGTTTTCTTCAGTGAGTAGTACCGGCCATCTTGCTTCACCTTTGTTATCGTGATCGGTATTCTTACCTAATAAGGTTTGCGATGCGGGGTAACCATTGATAGTCAAAATTTTATTTTTATAGCTAATGATATCGCCCGGCAAACCGATAACACGCTTAATATAGTAGATCGATGTATCACGCGGCCATAAAAATACCACCACATCGCCACGCTTCGGTTCACCCACTGCAATCACTTTATGACGCAATACCGGTAAACGTATGCCATATGCAAACTTGTTAGAAACAATAAAGTCACCAATGAGTAAATCAGGTTTTTCTGAACCTGAAGGGATACGAAAAGGTTCCGCTAAAAAAGAACGCAATAGTAATACCAACAGTAAAACAGGGAAAAAAGACCGTGAGTATTCAATGATCTTGGAAGGATGAGCAATAAGTTTTCTTTTTCGTTTTGGCGCCCAAATTAATACATCCAGTAAAGCAATCACGCCGCTTATTATGACCAATACAGTTAACAAAAGCTCAAAATTCATAGTAAAACTCAATTGGGTTGTTGGTTATTTTTTATCGCGTTGTAAAACCGCCAAAAAAGCCTGTTGCGGAATATCCACCCGGCCTACTTTCTTCATACGTTTTTTACCGGCTTTTTGCTTTTCTAATAATTTTTTCTTACGTGATATATCGCCGCCATAACACTTGGCTAAAACATTTTTACGCAATGCTTTAACAGACTCTCTCGCAATAATATGGCCACCAATCGCCGCCTGTATTGCCACATCAAACATCTGCCGCGGAATAAGTTCTCGGAGCCGCTCGACTAATTGACGCCCACGATATTGAACTTGGCTTCGATGTACCACGAGCGCTAGTGCATCGACTTTATCACCATTAATTAGAATGTCCAGCTTCACTAAATCCGCTTCTTCGAAGCGAATGAAGTGATAATCCAGGGAGGCATAACCGCGGCTTAATGATTTTAAACGGTCAAAAAAGTCGAGCACGACCTCACTCATCGGTAGTTCATAAGAGACCGACACTTGATTGCCCGTATAATGTAATTTAGTTTGCGTACCTCGTCGTTCATTACAGAGTGTTATCACGGCGCCTAGATAGGTTTGTGGTACTAATATATTAGCTAGCACAATCGGCTCACGCATGATTTGAATCAGATTAGCCGCCGGCAAATCAGTTGGATTATCAATGCGTAAGGTTTCACCGCGCGTATCAATCACCTCATAAACAACGGTAGGTGCCGTGGTAATTAAATCCAGATCATATTCGCGCTCTAGACGTTCTTGTACAATCTCCATGTGCAGTAGGCCAAGAAAGCCACAGCGGAACCCAAAACCTAATGCTTCCGAGGTTTCTGGCTCATAAAAGAGCGAAGAATCATTTAAACTTAGCTTTTCCAATGCCTCGCGAAACTCACTAAAATCTTCTGCATTCACGGGAAATAAACCAGCAAATACTTGCGGATGAACGCGTTTAAAGCCAGGTAATGCGTTTGTAGCTGGTTTCGCGGTATGCGTGAGGGTATCCCCGACTGGCGCGCCATGAATATCTTTTACACCGGCAATAATAAAGCCCACTTCACCCGCACTGAGTTGCGTTTGTTCCTGATGTTTGGGTGTAAAAATGCCCAATTTATCAGCAATATAGGAACGTCCGGTAGACATCACTTGAATCTTTTCACCGACCTTCAAACAACCATTTTTAATACGCACTAGCGATACAACGCCTAAGTACGCATCAAACCAAGAATCAATAATCAATGCCTGCAAAGGCGCCGTCGTATCACCTTCAGGTGGAGGTATGACCTGAATTAAGCGCTCTAATAATTCCTCGATACCCCATCCTGTTTTTGCGCTCACCCTGACCGCATCGGATGCCGGAATACCAATGATATCTTCAATTTCGTGTATCACACGATCGGGATCAGCCTGGGGTAAATCGATTTTATTCAACACAGGCAGCACTTCTAGCCCCTGCTCAAGCGCGGTATAACACACCGCAACCGTTTGTGCTTCAACACCTTGTGCCGCGTCTACGACCAGCAATGCCCCTTCACAGGCCGCCAGCGAGCGCGATACTTCATAAGAGAAATCAACGTGGCCGGGGGTGTCAATAAAGTTTAATTGGTAGCTTTGACCACCTTTGGCCTGATAGCTCAGGGTCACACTTTGTGCTTTGATAGTAATGCCGCGTTCCCGTTCTAAATCCATAGAATCTAAGACCTGCGCAGACATTTCCCGCTCACTTAAACCACCGCAGACCTGTATTAAGCGATCTGATAAAGTGGATTTTCCATGGTCGATATGAGCGATGATAGAAAAATTACGAATTCGTTGCATCAAAAGTGCCGCCTGTTATTAAAGTGTATAGACCACTCAGCAAGAGGCGGAGTATAACGTTTTTTAACTTATTTTTGTAAATGCTTTTGCAACCACTGTGCAATATCCCTCAGCTCTTCGGGAGAGATACTATGACCCATAGCAGAATAACGATTAAACTGCACCGGATAAGCTAACTCTTTCAAACAGTTATAGGAAAACTCACCTAAAGCCGGCAGAACAACCTCATCCGCATCGCCATGCGCCATAAAGATAGGTGTTGTTTTATTTTCAGGGCTGCCTTCTTCGGCTAAAAAGCGATGCAACGGTAAATAGGTCGACAACGCTAGCACGCCTGCTAAGGCACGGGGATAACGTAATGCTGTATATAAAGCCATCGCCCCGCCCTGAGAAAACCCAGCCAACACAATACGCTTAGCGGGAATACCCCGTTGAATTTCTTGTTCTACCAGCTCAAAAAGGCTTTTAGCCGCCGCTCGAATTCCTTCCTCATCTTCAGTTGAGTCAAAGGTTAAGCCATGGATATCATACCAGGCCCGCATCGGCGTCCCCCCATTCAAGGTAATAGGCCGCACGGGTGCATGCGGAAACACGAAACGAACGCCGGTTCCAATTGCAACCGCTTTAGCCATGGCGGCAGAATCATGTCCATCCGCGCCCAGCCCATGCAAGCAAATAATACTAGCTGAGGGCTTTGATAGCGGATTGACTTCTTCATAGGATAATGAGTTAGTATTTTCCATCTTCTTAAACCTCTTAAAATAAAAGTCTCTCACTTTATTATGAGTATATACTAGGAATTTCACAGTTTCCCATATCCAACGCCATGGAAATTTGCTATGCAAAAAAATAGTTTAAAGCTTGTCACTTTTTTACTTGTTCTTTCTTTGACCGCTTGCGGTCAAATGGGCCCGCTGTATTTGCCTGACCAAAAACCACCGGTTTATGTACCGCATCATCCTTCTAAAACTGTGCTTTAACGATGTCCTTACGCTATATCAACCAGCATTTACAGCTAGAAGACATTCCAATCGCGCAGATTGTACAACAATACGGCACACCTTGTTATATTTATTCCGCAGCTGAATTAATCAAACAATGGCGGGCTTTTTCTGAAGCGCTGAGCGATTATCCGCATCAAATCTGCTATGCGGTTAAAGCCAATGCTAATCTGAGTATTTTGTCCCTCTTAGCAAAACAAGGGGCTGGTTTTGACATTGTTTCGGGTGGCGAGCTGGCACGTGTTATCAAAGCCGGCGGTGAAGCTAAAAAAAGTGTTTTTTCCGGTGTCGGTAAAAGCATTGACGAAATTAACCAGGCCTTGGAAGCAGATATTGGCTGCTTTAATGTAGAATCGCATGAGGAATTACAACGCATCGAGACCTTAGCAAAAACATTAAATCGTACCGCACCTATCGCGTTACGCATTAATCCCGATATTAATGCCAATACGCACCCCTATATTACAACGGGTATCAAAGACAATAAATTTGGCATCAGCGAACACGATGCACTCGCCCTCTACCGATTAGCCGCACAATCAAAGCATTTAAAAATTCAGGGCATTGCTTGTCATTTAGGCTCGCAATTAAACACACTACAACCTTTTTTACAGGCTATTACGCGTCTTTTGGTCATTGTTGAACAGTTAAAAGAACAACAAATTAACTTACAAAGCATTAACATCGGTGGTGGCCTCGGTGTTTCCTATAACCAGCAAATCATTCCCACACCACAAGATTATTGCAAAGCGGTCTTAGAAACATTAAAACAAAAAAAGTGTCATCTGCGTTTGGTGATAGAACCAGGGCGCGCGTTGGTGGCTAAAGCGGGTATTCTGGTCACACGCGTTGAATATCTCAAGCGTAATGCGGATAAACACTTTGCGATTGTGGATGCCGGCATGAATGATCTGCTACGTCCTGCGCTTTATCAAGCACAACAAACAATTAAAGAAGTAGACTTACACCCTGAGTTAAATGAAACTATTTATGATGTAGTAGGCCCCATCTGTGAAAGCAGTGATTTTTTAGGTAACGATAAATTACTGCGCATTAAAGCCGGGGATTATTTAGCGATTCTTGATGCGGGTGCATATGGTTTTTCTATGAGTTCCAATTATAATTCTAGACCTAAAAGCGCCGAAGTTCTGGTTGATAAGGATAAAATCAGCTTAATTCGTTCACGTGAAACGATAGAACAACTGTGGGCTAACGAGGATAACCATCCGTCATTGCGAGTGCCGTAGGCACGAAGCAATCCAGGAGAATACTTAACTAGATTGCCGCGCGTCTTCGACGCTCGCAATGACGAAAATTTTTTAACCCTATTAAATTAACGCCATGAAAATTAGATTTAAAAAAATGCATTTACTTAACAATCATTTTATTGTTATCGATGGTGTTAATCAAAGCTTTACGCCGAATACGAAATTAATACGGGAATGGGCGACACGTAGCGATATGGGATTTGATCAATTATTATTAATAGAAAAATCTCGCCATAAAGAAGCGCACTTTTATTATCGTATTTTTAATGCCAATGGCAGCGAAGTCGGACAATGCGGCAATGGTGCACTTTGTGTGGCACAATTTCTAGCGAGTGAAAACTTATCAAAAGAAAACCCTATCCGGCTTGCCACCCGAACCAGTTTTATAGAATTACAATTAGGCAATGATCATCAAGTTACCGCCAATCTGGGTACACCTATTTTCACACCTGAAAAAATTCCCTTCACCAGTTTCTCCAGAGGTCCTATTCATGCACTTGAAACACCTTTTGGACGTTTTGATTGTTGCATCCTCTCTTTGGGAAACCCGCATTGTGTCATTCAAGTTGACGGCTTAGAAACGGCACCCGTCGCAGAACTCGGTGATTATCTTAACCAATCGCCGCGCCCCTACTTTCCACAAGGGATTAATGTGGAATTTATGAAAATAATAAATCCAAAACGCATTGATTTACGGGTTTATGAACGTGGTGTAGGCGAAACACAGGCCTGCGGCAGCGGCGCGTGCGCTGCTGTGATTGCGGGTCGTTTGCTAAATCGACTTAAAAAGAAAGTAGACGTACATTTGCCCGGTGGTCAACTACAAGTAAATTGGCAAGGCAATGGCGCATCCGTGTTATTAACCGGCAAAGGCGAAACGATTTCTGAAGGTGAAATTGATTGTCTTTAACCCTGCCACTTATTCAGCGTCCTGATAATTCAGCTAAAACAATTTCTTAAAAAAATAGTTTATAATAATCAAAACTACAGTTGGTTTACATAATTAAAATAAATATTCAACAGGATAAAAAAATGCCTCTATCGATGAGACAGGAAAGCATTGTGAAAGCAATGCGAAGTCGAAGAGCCCGCGATAGGCGTGCGTTGACGGGCGAAGCAGGAAACGCATCACGCCGTAAAGTCATTTGTGGGAGGCACGGGCATGAACTCCGAAGGAGTGAGTGCGTGCCGGACGCAGGACGTATCGCGGCCTAATTTCAGTCGCGTCATGCGAACGAATTTCGGGGACACCATGGCCGAAATTCTTCGGGAGCATAGCGACTCACTTGTTGCCTGTGCTACCATTGATTGCGCTTATGAAGAAAAGTTTGCTACCGTATTAGAAAAAATACGCCATAATCATCTAGAACAAACATCAATCACTTTGTATCGCATATGCCCCTCGTATAACAACTTTGAAAAACTTGCTAAAGCGCTCGAGAGAAATTCCACCTTAGATTCGCTTACACTTTGTCCATTTATATGTGATACCCCTGCGGATCATCATGGTATTATCGCACTGAATAAAGCACTTGCAGAAAATACAACTCTGACCTCTTTTACCAAGTGAGTCGCTATGCTCCCGAAGAATTTCGGCCATCGTGTCCCCGAAATTCGTTCGCATGACGCGACTGAAATTAGGCCGCGATACGTCCTGCGTCCGGCACGCACTCACTACTTCGGAGTTCATGCCCGTGCCTCCCACAAATGACTTTACGGCGTGATGCGTTTCCTGCTTCGCCCGTCAACGCACGCCTATCGCGGGCTCTTCGACTTCGCATTGCTTTCACAATGCTTTCCTGTCTCATCGGAGGTAGCCAGGGTGGGCGGTCTCAATCTCACCGCACACTTCATCATCGTGTTTTTTCCTTCCAAGTGCGACAATCTGTGCTTCTGTTAGTAAGATGCCTTCTTCAGCCACCTTGGTTTCTAGCGCCTTCAGACGTTCTTTAAAATTCTCTAATGAATGACGAACCCAGATACTCCGTACACCACTGCCGGATACAAAGATACCTTCCTTGCGTAACTCATTACTTGCCCTGTGTTGACCGTGGGCTGGATAGGCGACAGCATAGTTCACGACGGCTCCTTCCGTTTTATCATCGACTCTATTTTTTAAATTAGGTTGACGACGGCTCTTTTCAAATAAGGCTTCCATTCCACCTTTTTCAACCGCTGATTTATAGCTGTAAAAGGTATCTCGAGATAGCCCCATGACCTGGCAAGCTTTCGATACGTTTCCTAATTCCTCCGCTAAATTAAGCAATCCGACTTTATGTTTAATAATTTTATCAGTAGTATGTAACGTGAGAGTTTCCTCTGTTTTTAAATTTTGATTCGAAGTTTTGCACCTCTATCAAAACCGGAAACTCTCTCTCTTTCAAGAGTTTTGTACGATTTGGTCGGAACTAGTACAATTAATTGTCATTGTCACGCTTCGCTCGCAATGACGGAAGGCACGCGCCAATCAATAACCTGGCTCTATTGATTGGCAAACTGATCGCGGGTTCACCCGTCTATCTATCACGCTGGACCCAACATCTTTTTAGGATCGACCACTTCATCAAATTGCTCTGCGCTTAAATAAGCTAAGCTTAAACACGCTTCGCGCAAACTGGTACCCTCTTCTAGCGCTTTTTTCGCAATTTTAGCTGCTTTGTCATAACCGATGACTGGATTCAATGCCGTCACTAACATTAAGGAGTTATCTAGAAAGCTTTTAATTCTCGCTTCATTCGCCTTTAACCCTTTGATGCAATGCTGATTAAATAAATGACAAGCGTCACTTAACAAATCAATAGAATGCAGGAAATTATGAATCATGACCGGTTTAAACACGTTTAACTCGAAGTTTCCTTGACTAGCAGCTACCGTAATTGCTGTATCGTTCCCCATGACTTGTACACACACCATGGTCAGGGCTTCGCATTGTGTAGGATTCACTTTGCCAGGCATAATCGAAGAACCGGGTTCATTTTCCGGCAAAATTAACTCACCTAAACCACAACGCGGCCCCGAGCCTAACCAACGAATATCATTCGCTATTTTCATTAACGCACAAGCCAAGGTTTTTAAAGCGCCGCTAGCAAATACTAAGGCATCGTGAGACGCTAATGCGGCAAATTTATTTTTGGCAGAAATAAAAGGTAATCCGGTTTCTTTAACAATATGCTCTACGGTGAGTTCTGCAAATTTTGGATGGGTATTCAGCCCGGTGCCGACCGCGGTTCCACCAATGGCTAAGGAATAAAGTCCCGGCAATGAAAGTTCAATCGCTTGTCTTGCCGCATCTAATTGATCCACATAAGAAGAAAATTCTTGCCCTAAAGTTAAAGGAACAGCATCTTGCAGATGTGTACGACCTATTTTAATAATGTCCTTAAATTCTTTGGTTTTTTCTATCAAACCCTGATGTAATTCTATTAACGCGGGCGATAATTTTTTTACCACCGCTAATGCCGCCGCAATATACATCGCCGTCGGAAAAGTATCATTGGAGGATTGCGATTTATTCACGTCGTCATTGGGATGAATAGGATCTTTACTGCCGCGCTCGCCGCCCGCTAATTCAATCGCACGATTAGCAATCACTTCATTCACATTCATGTTACTTTGCGTACCACTACCGGTTTGCCAAACATGTAACGGAAACTCGCTATCATGCTGACCCGATTTCACTTCTTGTGCCGCTTGTATAATTAATTTAGCTTTTTCCTCAGGCAATAACTTTAATGCTGTATTCGCTTTAGCAGTTGCTTCTTTCAGAATGCCAAATGCATGAATAACCGCCAACGGCATTTTATCGTTACCAATAGCAAAGTGATGCAAACTACGCTGCGTTTGCGCCCCCCAATAATGATCAGCAGGGACTTCGATAGTACCCATACTATCGTTTTCAATTCGCATTTTTGGATTTTTTGACATAAAACACCTAATTAAAGTGGCCCCACTAACATTTTTCAGCGCTATTGTATGCTATTTAGCCGCTACTTAAAAACTCTATTTGTGAAGCAATGGTTAAAACAGGGGTAATTTAAATGCAGCACCTGCTTGCTCTTTAACCAAGTTGGGCACTAAATAACCGGATAACTTTTCTCTCATGCCTTTCACTAAGGTTTTAGCCTTTTCTTCGCTCAATGCAAAATGTGCCGCACCTTGCACTTTATCTAATAAATTTAAATAATAAGGTAAAACGCCAATCTCAAATAATCGTTGACTCAATTCAATCAATGTTTGCACCGCATCATTAACCCCGCGTAATAAAACCGATTGATTAAGCACTATTATTTTTTTTTGTAGTAAATGATCGATAGCCATAGCAACCGAGTCATCTAGTTCGTTCGCATGATTACAATGAATCACCATCACCGCTTGCAAACGGGTTGCGGTCAGCACATTTGCCAAATCCAGTGTTATTCGCTGCGGTAATACAATCGGCAAACGTGAATGGATGCGCAAGGTTTTTACATGGGGAATCGCTGCAAGATCATGCATACATTTTTCTAAATACTTATCATTGGCTAATAGCGGATCACCACCGCTAAAAATAACTTCATAAATACTAGGATCAGCAGCGATATAATCCAAAATAGCGGTCCAGCTTTTTCCTCCCGAAATATTCTCTTGATAAGGAAAATGGCGTCTAAAACAATAGCGACAATTAATCGCACAGGCACCGGCTAATAGGATTAATACTCTGCCGTTATATTTATGCAATAACCCTGGAATAGGATTGGTCGATTTTTCATTCAGCGGGTCCTGAGTAAAACCGGGGACTATGATTTCCTCTTCCGCTAAAGGTAGTATTTGCCTTAGCAAGGGATCATCCGGATTCCCTTTCTGTATGCGGGAAACAAAACCTCTAGGCACACGTAAAGGAAATAATTTCGCACTCTGCTCTGCAGCGCTTAATAAACAGGGATTTAAGGCTAATACTTCGAGTAATTCGGCCGGGGAGGTAATAACGTCTTTCAGGGCGGACTGCCAATTTTGTTGCATAAATTTCTGATGATGCGTTTTTAAGGACCATAAAGCTAGCAAATCCCTGTACCTAACTGATTTTTTATTTTTAGAGTCGCATCATGAGCAATGAAACACGATTTAGCAATACTTAATCGACCATCCCTGTTGGTGGCAACACCACCTTTTCAGGCGTTTGGTTTAAGCTAGCTAAATCATCCGGCGAAATGTTGAGTAAGTGCAACGCATTACTCATCACATGAGAAAAAATAGGTCCTGCCGTATAACCGCCGTAATAGGCATTGCCTTTGGGATCATGTAACACCACTGCAACCACTAAACGTGGGTGACTTGCCGGCGCTATACCAATAAAAATACTATTATGACGATGTTTTTCATAGCCTTGTGCGCCTACAATACGCACGGTTCCAGTCTTTCCTGTGACGCGATAACCGGGTACTCGTGCCAACGGCGCCGTTCCGCCTTTCGTTAACACGGTTTCCAACATATCTAATACTTCTCGACTAATCTTGGGATCAATAATACGTTGCCCTGTTGGTGGTTGTCCTTGAATTTTAAGGAAAGTAACGGGGACTTTAATCCCTCCGTTGGCTAGTACGGCATAGGCTTGTGCTAATTGCAGTGCTGTCACTGAAAGACCATAACCAAATGACAAGGTCGCTAAAACAAAAGGGTTCCATACCCTAAAATTCGGCAAACTACCGATTCGTTCACCGGGAAAACCGCTTTGACTAAGCTGACCAAAGCCAACGCCATGCAGCAAACTCCAAAGGTTATCGGCTGGTAGCGACAAAACCAGTTTTGACATACCCATATTACTTGAAATCTGCAATATTTTTGTTAAATCCATCACGCCATTATTATGTTCATCCATGATGCGTTTACCGGCAACAATCATCCATCCGGGCGAGGTATCCACTTGACTATTGGGCGTAAACTTCCCACTGGCTAATACACTAGCCATACTAAAACTTTTAATCGTCGAACCCGGTTCAAATAAATCCGTGAGTGCCCGATTGCGATAACGACCATATTGGCTAGTGACACGCTCATTTGGGTTATAGGAAGGTGCATTAGCCATGGCTAAAATTTCACCTGTTTTTACATCCAATACCACAACCGAGCCCGAGTCAGCCTGATACTTTTTAACCCCGGTATTAAGCTCTCTATAAGCAATATATTGGATTCGCTTATCAACACTCAGCTGTAAATCATGTCCTGGCTGAGGCGCCCGTATAGAACGTACATCCGCAATAACACGCCCTAACCTATCTTTAATGACTTTTTTTAAGCCCGAACGACCTTGTATCCAATTATTGTAAGCAAGCTCTAAACCTTCTTGGCCTTTATCATCCACATTCGTCAATCCAATCACATGCGCCATCACTGGCCCTTCTGGATAGTAACGATGATATTCATCTTGCAAAAAAACACCGGGGATTTTAAGTGATTTAATTTGCTTGGCTAAATTTGGATTAAGACCACGTTTTAAATACAAAAATTCTTTATCTTGCGCACGCCGCGCTTGTTCTCGAATTGTTTGTGCGGGGATCTGTAATAACTGACTCAATGAGCGCAGCTGAGTAAAATTAGGACTAAAGGAGGCGGGATAAACCCAAACGGCATTAACCGGTGTACTAATGGCAAGAGGTTCGCCATTGCGATCCAGAATCATGCCACGATGCGCAGGAATAACTAAATTGCGTACCGTTCTTGCATTACCTTGCTTACGCAAAAATTGACGGTTAATAATAGTGAGATCAATAAGCCTAACAATCAAACCGAAGGCAATGATCATCAATATCAATACAACAACCCCTAAACGCCAACGATTATTTGATGAAGTACGCCCCGTTGAATGTAAGTTTCGCACTCCCATGAAATCGCATCAATCCTAAGTAGGCTGTGTCAATAATACGGTTGCCTTCGTGTGCGGAAGTTGCATTCCTAGCTCTTGCTGTGCCAATGCTTGTATACGTATTGGTGCAGCCCAGGTATTTTCTTCCAGTAATAACTGACTCCATTCGGTTTGCAAATGATCACGTTCTTGTTGGCTAGATTGCAATTCACTATACAAATTACGCTGCGAAGCTTTAACGTAAATCACTGACAATGCTGAGGACAATACAGCTAGCATTAATAAAATAACACCCATCATCTGTAAAGAAATTCTCCGCCGCCAGCGTTGTCCTTGTTCCCATGTTAAAGGACTTTGTGCAAGTGCACGTGCCGCCACATTCATAATAATTTCTCCCCAATTCTTAACACCGCGCTACGCGATCGTGGATTCTTTGCAATCGCCTGCGCATCCGGTTTAATTCCTCGACCGAAGCTTTTAAGCCGTGGTCTCCATTCTGTAGGTATGATAGCTAAGCGTTTTAATTCAGCGGGTTCACTCGAATGCTTACGAATAAAACGTTTAACGATTCGGTCTTCTAAGGAATGAAAACTAATGACGACTAAACGTCCACCAATAGCAAGCATATCTAAACTTTGCTCTAAGCACGTTTGTAGATCTTCTAATTCCTTATTAATCCAAATCCGTATTGCTTGAAAAGTTTGTGTAGCCGGATGTTTATGCCGCTCCCACCGAGGATGAGCCCGCTTTACAATCTCTGCCAACTGAACTGTTGTCGTTATCGGTGTTTGTTGACGCGCTTCGTCTATAGCCTTCGCAATACGCTTTGCATACCGTTCTTCACCATAGTCCTTTAATACTTGCGCTATTTCTTTTTCTCTTGCACAAGCTAACCATTGTGCAGCGCTGATCCCATGATTCGGATCCATACGCATATCCAATGGCCCATCCCGCAAAAAACTAAATCCCCTTTCTGCCTGATCTAATTGGGGTGAAGAGACACCCAAATCTAATAAGAGCCCATCGACTTGACCCTCTATTCCATTGGTTTTTGTTATTTCCCCAATCCTCGCAAAGGAACCTTCACAAATCTGTAAGCGTTGATCCTGTCCCCAGTGTTGTTTCGCATACGCCACTGCCGCTGGATCTTTATCAATCACGAATAAACGACCTTTTTCCCCTAAATGCTTTAATATTTCCCGGGTATGCCCACCACGCCCAAAGGTCGCGTCTATATAGATTCCATCTGGCTTAATCGCTAAATGTTCTATCACTTCTTCAAGTAAGACCGGCTGATGTTCTTCTTTTGTCTGCATTTAAAAATTCACACTATCAACATGAGTGGTTATAACGCTAATGACTGTAACTCATCGGGTAAATCCCCTGGCTTAATCGCCTCCACAATCCATCGCGCGCGGTATTCATCCCACTCCTTCGCGCTCCACAACTCTAATTTCCTGCCCTGACCTATCACCCGAATGTCCTTTTCTATATGGGCATAATCCCTTAAAAGCGCCGGTAATAAAATCCGCCCATTAGTATCTAATTCAAGATCCGTGGCATGTCCTATTAATAAACGCTGAATACGTCTAGCTGCGGGGTTGAAGCTCGGCAAAGCCTGTAACTTTTCCTCTATCAACTCCCATTCCTGAATGGGATAGAGTAAGAGACAGGGAGATTCTGTATCAATCGTGACCACTACTTCGAGTGCTTTATCTGTGGGCAATAATCGTCGATGACGTGCCGGTAACTTAATCCGGCCTTTCGCATCGAGCACCACAGAATTTATACCCCGAAACATAATTTAACCCACTTTTTGCCACATTTTCCCACTTTTTGTCACCTTATTACACTATAGGAAGTAGAAATACCTCTTGTCAAGACTTAGAAGAGCTGAGCTAGATATTCTTTAGCCATGAAAAAAATGGATATCGCTTTAATTAGGAATAAAAAAAAGAGCCCTGAACGAGCTCTTTTGGCATAAAAACAATGAAAGTCAGCCGATAAGCCGGGTTCTGTCGTGGACAGTCATTCATCTAGGATATACGTCACCCTATACCTCAAGCGACCTACCCGAACCTGACGTGGACCACGCCGTAATAGGTTCCTATTTGGTCTTGCTCCAAGTGGGGTTTGCCCTGCCATCACTGTTACCAATGACGCGGTGCGCTCTTACCACACCTTTTCACCCTTACCTCGTTTAAGAGGCGGTATATTCTCTGTGGCACTTTCCGTAGGCTTACACCTCCCAGGAATTACCTGGCACTTTGCCCGATGGAGCCCGGACTTTCCTCTGCAATAAAAATTACAGCGACTGTCTAGCTAACTTTCGCCCTCAGCGTACTATGTTTTTAAGCCTAATTGCAATAAACTAGGCAAAATTAAATCATTTTCTTTTATCTAGTACAAAATGAAAAAACTCTACATCGGCCTCATGTCGGGGACCAGTATGGATGCCGTGGATGCCGCTTTAGTGGATTTTTCGGATGCCACCCCCCAACTCGTCGCCACACACAAAGCGCATTTATCGCCAGAATTAAGAGGCGAGTTAAATCAATTGTGCGCAAGCGATTCCCCCAAAATAACGCAGCTTGCTGAGCTTGATGTAAAAATGGCCCATGCCTTTGCAGACGCGGCAAAAGCATTATTGGTAAAAACATCATTTTCTGAAAAGGATGTACTTGCCATTGGCAGTCATGGGCAAACCGTTTTTCATTACCCCCAATCGCCTTATCCTTTCTCCATGCAAATTGGCGACCCGAACACTATTGCTGAAAAAACCGGCATTACGACGATTGCTGACTTCAGACGTCGCGACATAGCGGCAGGTGGACAAGGCGCGCCTTTAACCCCTGCCTTTCATAACTTTATGTTTCGCAGCGAAAAAGAAGACCGCATTGTGCTTAATCTTGGCGGTATTGCGAATATCACGTATCTACCCGCTAATGCTAAAAGTCCTATCGTTGGCTTTGACACCGGTCCTGCCAACTTACTGCTCGATAAATGGATCTATGAACACCAACGTCAATGGTTCGACGAAGACGGTAATTGGGCCGCGAGCACTTCTTTTGATGATAAGTTACTCCAACAGTTTTTATCTGATCCCTATTTTCATTTAGCACCTCCGAAAAGCACAGGGCATGATTACTTCAACCTGAACTGGCTAAAATCTCAACTCACACAAGGGAAAAAATCCTTGTCACCTGCCACCGTTCAAGCCACTTTATGCGAGCTAACGGCGGCCAGTATTGGCATGGCGATCCAACAGCTTAATAGCGAACAAGGATCGATTTTACTGTGTGGTGGTGGAAGCAATAATAGTTATTTAAAAAAGCGTCTAGAAAGTCACTGTCCAAAACATCAATTGTATCCCTGCGATGATTTACAATTTCCAGCGGAATGGATAGAAGCGATGGCATTTGCATGGTTTGCGAAACAAACCTTAGAAGGGAAAACGAGCAACCTACCTGAAGTAACTGGCGCTAGAAACCCTACCGTTCTAGGCGGCATCTACTTAAAAGCTTAAAACTCGTCAGTTATTTATTAAGCAGAAAAGGAAGAGCCACAACCACAGGTGGTCTTCGCATTCGGATTGCGGATAATAAACTGTTCCCCGCTTAAATCGGATTTATAATCAATTTCCGCACCCATCAGATAAGTCAAACTCATCGGGTCAATCAAGAGCTGTACGGTTCCACTGTCAGCAGCAGGCCCAGCAACCGTTTTACTCACCACGGTATCATCTTCACTCAACACTTCATCAAAGGTAAAACCATATTGAAAACCAGAGCATCCGCCGCCAGTGATGAAGACTCGAAGCTTCAGCGCCAAATTTTCTTCTTCCTGTATCAGCTCCCATACCTTATTCGCCGCATTTTCGGTTATCGTAACCACTTGAGGAGGCGCTAAAACCACGGGTTCTGCCATAGGGGCTTGGTGTTGTAATACTTCTGTCATAATTTTAAGATAAGTAGTGGAATATGCGAACCGATTATACACGAATTATGCGTATATACCCTAGGATAGGCGCTGCAATTGTCGCCTCAAGCACCGAAAATCGTGATCATTTAGGCTATCCGATAACACTAACACACTGACATGCGACACCGCTTGCTGCTTGTTGAAACAGTTAAAATTTAATAAAACAAAATAGCGCGTACAAATACTATTATCTGCCAGCTTTGCTGTTTTTATCTCCGCCAAATTATCCCTTAATTGCCAATGTCCTCCATTTTGCTGCCAAAACTCGACGACGGAACGTGGGTTATTTAATAAAACATGCTGACGGAAAAGCGTCATAAAACTGACTAAAGCGGCTAGCACTAACAGTAATTTAGTCCACCAGGGCCAAGGTACCACCCATAAACAAGCAATGGCACCGCCATGGATAATCAGTAATAAAATAGCTAAATAATAGGAAGGTTTTAGACGGAAAAACTTACGCGCCATGGCTAATAGCCTCTGCCAAGCGACATAGCAACGGATCTTCAACAGATTTGTTCCTAATCAATATCTGATAAAGATCTTGGTCTTGGTAAGTAAGCAATTCCTCAAACAATCTCTGATCAGATAGGCTTAAGCCCAAATAATGTTTCTCAACAAAGGGTAAGAGTAAAAGATCTAATTCGAGCATACCTCGACGACATTGCCAACGTAAACGATTTAGACTCTCCGCACTGGAATTTTCTTGCTCGGGGAGCGTATTTATTTGATTCATTTAACTAGAATATCATGAATTAAACGTTGGCTGCCATCCGCCATTACTACATAACCTGCGGCATGAGGTAGTTTATCTTGATATAACTCAGAAAACTGCGCTAAATAATCTGCATTAAAAGAAATCGATTTTATGCCCACATTAGCCAAGGTCATATAGTTAGCACGTACGCCGACTAAGGTATGTTTTAAAAACAATAGCTCTAACTCTGAGTAAAGCGGATCAGTTTCTTGAACAACATTGTTATTTGTTTTAGCCACTAAATCCAAAATACGACGCGTCTCAAGCACATCATCCCGGTGATCTTCGGGCGATTTACTGGGGTGTATGACTAAAAAACCTGAATTTTCAGGTAAAAAGGTAGGAAACTCTTTATTACTTTTTACTTTCATATCCACAGCCAATGCACGCACCAATGGCCCTGAACCCATAAAAAATACTTCTTCACTCGGAAAATATCGCGTTAGCAAAATATAGGCCAAGCTAGCTATGATAATCGATACAATCGCGGCGATTATTTTTAACCCTGTCATATTAATATCCCTATCTTTTTAATAAAACAACTGGTCTATATACTAACGTTTTGTCAGTACCCGCTTCGCCTGCATAATACCCCCGGATCCAAACGGCCTTCTATCACCACCGATTGCCCTTCACGAAATAAATCAGGTAATACCCCCTGGTATTCAACCAGCACATTATGCTGAGGATCACTGACAACAAAAGCGACCTGTAACTTATTTGCGTCTTGCTTAATCGTACCTTTTTTTATTTGCCCGCCTAAACGAAAAGACTGACCCGAAGCAACCAGACCTTTTGCAATCTGGCTGGGCGTATAGAATAAGTTAAAGTTTTGTTTGGGTGGATAAAATAATAATAAAGCCAGGACCACTGCCAATATAATCAGTGCTGGCATACTCTTAACCACTGAACTTTTGGCGGTGTTCCCGCTCAACTCGCCATCCTCATGTATCATTTATACACTCCGGTGGCTGCGTTTTCGCGGCGTCTTGCCAAAAATCCAATGGCTGTGAGTAAACAATAAAGTAGAAACCTTGTCTTTGGACCGCATCCATTGCTTTTGTCCTTTTTAGATTCTGCCCCGGTTGTTTCCAAGGCAGAATAATATTCGCTGGTTAATTATCGTTAACTAACTCATTAACCTGTAGCGCAGCAAAAACCTCATTCAATTGCTGTGTTACACGTAAAAAGGTGGTACGTTTTGAAAGTTCTTTTAAGCGCTGCGCACCGACATAAGTACAGGTAGAACGTAATCCGCCTAAAATATCGAGTACAGTATTTTCAACCTTACCTCGATAGGGAACATTCACAGAGCGGCCTTCGCTGGCACGGTAAGCATTCATCCGGCCATGATGTTTATACATCGCCTCACTCGAGCTCATGCCATAAAAGCGCATAAACCATTTACCATCTTCCTGTATCTTTTCTCCCGAACATTCTTCATGGCCGGCAAACATACCGCCCAGCATAACAAAATCGGCTCCGGCCGAAAATGCCTTCGCCACATCACCCGGCGAAACACAGCCTCCGTCGGCACATAAATGCCCACCTAAACCATGCACTGCATCCGCACATTCAATAATAGCGGATAACTGCGGATAACCCACACCGGTTTTTAAACGCGTGGTACAAACAGAACCAGGACCTATCCCTACTTTAATAATGTCTGCACCGGCTAAAACTAACTCTTCTGCCATTTCAGCCGTCACCACATTACCCGCAACCAACGTTTTTTTAGGATATTTTTCGCGTAAAGCACGAATACAATCCACAAAGCGCTGCGTATAACCATTCGCCACATCAATACAAATAAAAGGTGTAGGAACGGCTTTAAGAATTTTACCGAGCAGTGCTTCATCTTCCGGTTTAATACCGGTAGTTGCAAAGCAATACTTATGTAGCTTGGGATGTTTTGCGTGAAACTGCTTCCACTCTTTTAAATCCGCAAATTTATCAATTGCCGTCAGTAGCTTATGCTTGGCTAAACTATCTGCCATCGCAAAGGTGCCGGTATGGTCCATATTGGACGCAATAATAGGTATTCCTTTCCAAGAAAACTGCGAGTGTTTAAAAGTGTATTCCCGGGTGAGATCAACGTCGGCACGTGTCTGCAACGTGCTACGTTTAGGCCGAATCAATACATCTTTAAAGTCAAATTTTATTTCTTGCTCAATACGCATAGAATAACCTCATAAATTAACCCTAACTTTGCACTATCCACGGTATTTATGATCAGCCATGTGACTCGTGCGGCGTATGGTATCATACTGAGAACGGTTAAACACTGGCGAACTTCTCTGATGAAAAAACCGCTTATTCTGGTGGATGGCACTTCTTATCTGTATCGCGCCTATCACGCCCTACCCCCTTTAAATAATACAAAAGGTGAACCCACGGGGGCTATTTATGGCGTCATTAACATGCTGCGCAAGCTGATCAAAGACTATCAACCCGATCATATAGCGATCGTATTTGATGCGAAAGGCAAAACCTTTCGTGAAGACCTCTATACGGCCTATAAAGCAAACCGCGCGACGATGCCTGAAGAATTACAGCAACAAATAGAGCCCCTCTACGCCATTGTTGATAGCTTGGGGCTGCCTCGAATAATCCAAGCGGGTGTAGAAGCCGATGATGTCATCGCTAGTTTAGCGGAAAAAGCGATACGCGAGCATTTACCAGTCTTAATTTCCACCGGCGATAAAGATTTTGCGCAATTGGTTAATCCGCATATCACACTAGTCAACACCATGAGTAATACCGTGCTCGATCGTGAAGGCGTCATAAAAAAATTTGGTGTAACACCCGAGCAAATAACGGATTACCTCAGTTTAGTCGGTGACACCGTCGACAATGTACCCGGCGTTCCGAATGTAGGTCCCAAAACAGCCGCTAAATGGCTTAATCAGTATGGGGATTTAGCCACGATAATAAAAAATGCCGCCGAAATTAGCGGTAAAGTGGGCGAAAACCTTCGTGCGCATCTGGATCAACTTCCCCTTTCTCGCCAATTAGTGACCATTAAAAAAGATGTTGAACTCAATGTCACATTAGAAGATTTACGCCCTAAAGCCGCTGATAGCGCACAGTTAATGCAATGGTATAAACAACTTGAATTCAAAGGCTGGATTAAAGAGCTAGAAAACAGCGCCCCGACTGTAGAAGAAAATATCGCGCTAGAAAATACCTCTAAAAAAAACTATCCCATTATCCTCGATGAACCCAGCTTGGATGATTGGATTAAACAATTAGAAACCGCTGCAGAATGGGCATTGGATACTGAAACAACCAGCTTAGATGCAATGAAAGCGGAATTAGTTGGCTTGTCATTTGCAATTAAACCGGGAAAAGCTGTGTATATTCCGCTCAGCCATGATTATCTTGATGCGCCTAAACAACTGGATAGGAATTTGGTACTAAAAAAATTAAAGCCGCTATTGGAAAATCCTAAGCAGTTAAAAATAGGTCATAATCTAAAATATGATATGAGCGTATTAGCAAACTACGATATACAGTTGCAAGGGCTTGCTTTTGATACCATGTTAGAATCTTATTTACTGGATAGCGCCAGCAATCAACACAGTTTAGATAATGCAGCCTTAAAACATCTGGATTATAAAACCATTCATTTTACTGATATTGCCGGCAAAGGGGCTAAACAAAAAACCTTTAACCAAATCGATCTCGCCACTGCCGGCGAATATGCGGCGGAAGATAGCGATATTGCGTTGCAATTACACCAATCACTCTGGCCACAACTAATCGAATCGCGCCCATTAGCAACCGTCTTAACAACACTTGAAATGCCGCTGGTTTCTGTTTTATCACGCATAGAACGCTATGGTGTTTTAATCGATGCCACATTACTAAAAAAACAAAGTGTTTCACTCGCTAAACGTCTTTTAATCCTAGAAAAAAAGGCCTATGACTTAGCAGGAAAAACCTTTAACTTAAGCTCGCCTAAACAACTACAAACTATTTTATTTATAGAACAAGGGTTACCTATCGTAGAAAAAACACCCACGGGACAAGCATCCACCTCTGAAAGTGTTTTACAAGCGTTAGCGTTAGAATATCCTTTAGCCAACGTTATCCTAAAACACCGCAGCTTAAGTAAATTAAAATCGACCTATACCGATAAACTACCACTACAAATTAATCCAAAAACGGAACGAATCCATACCTCGTATCATCAAGCGGCCGTTTCTACAGGGCGTCTTTCATCCTCTGACCCCAATTTACAGAATATCCCTGCACGCACCGAAGAAGGACGGAAAATTCGCCAGGCTTTTATTGCAGCACCGGGCTACCGCATCATTTCCGCCGACTATTCACAAATTGAACTACGCATCATTGCACATTTTTCACAAGACAAAGGTCTACTTGATGCATTTGCACAAGGACTTGATATTCATCAAGCCACGGCCGCCGAAGTACTCAAAATCCCACTTGAACAAGTGACCCCCGAACAACGCCGTAGCGCTAAAGCCGTTAACTTTGGCCTGGTTTATGGTATGTCTGCCTTTGGTTTAGCACGACAATTAGGCATTGGGCGTGAAGAAGCCAAACAGTATATTGATCGTTATTTTATGCGCTATCCGGGTGTAAAAAATTATATGGAAAGTACGCGGCAACAAGCAAAAAAACAAGGTTATGTCACTACCTTGTTAGGGCGGCGCTTAAATTTACCGCGAATTAATGCCAGTGATCCATTACAACGCAAGGCCAGTGAACGTGCTGCCATTAACGCACCACTACAAGGCAGTGCGGCAGACATTATCAAAAAAGCCATGATCGATGTGGATCATGCTTTTTTAGCGCAAGGTCTAGATGCACGTATGATCATGCAAGTCCACGACGAACTTGTCGTTGAAGCGGCAATCAGCTGTCAAGATAAAGCCAAACAATTAATCGAAGACCTCATGGTCAATGTGGTAAACTTAAGCGTCCCCTTAACCGTTGATATTCAAATTGGTAATAATTGGGATGAGCCCCTATAGCCATTAGTCGCTATAACTAGTAGCTAAGACCCCGGTAAAACCCGGTTTTATTGCATTAAGATAATACTATCTTACATACAGTCTCTGTTGGGACTATGCCCTATCCATTTCCCATGCTAAACTTACAAGACTTGGCTATAAGCTAAATAAATTTAAGACCAAGGCTTTTTGAGATTATATTTATATTTAAAATTTGCATGGAGAAGCTAATTATGTCTAAAGGGCAACTACAAGATCCTTTTCTAAACGCGCTGCGTACAGAAAAAGTCCCAGTTTCAATTTATCTCGTGAATGGAATCAAACTGCAGGGCTTAGTAGAGTCTTTCGATCAATTTGTGGTGTTATTAAAAAACTCAGTAAGCCAGATGGTCTACAAACATGCTATTTCAACAGTCGTGCCTGCACGAAATGTTAGTTTAGCCATTAGTCCTGCAAAAACTGAAAAAGATGAGGAATTAGAAAGCATTAATGTTTGAACGTCCGCAGAGCGGTGAGCTAGCGATATTAGTACATATTCATTTTGAAAAAACCGAAAGTAAGGAAATTGTAGAAGAATTTCATGAGCTAGCTCTAGCGGCGGGCGCAAAACCAATGCATTTAATTTTAGGGGGGCAACGAACACCTTTCGCAAAGTATTTTATAGGACTTGGGAAGGTAGACGAGGTGCACGCCGCATTAACCGCTCATCAAGCAAAATTAGTCATCTTTAATCATGATTTATCCCCTGCACAAGAACGCAATCTAGAACAACAATTACAGTGTCGTGTCGTAGGTCGTATTGGTTTAATTCTCGATATCTTCGCCCAACGTGCACGTACTTTTGAAGGAAAACTGCAAGTCAAACTGGCACAGCTACAACATATGTCAACGCGACTCATTCGTGGCTGGACTCACTTAGAACGACAACGTGGCGGCATTGGTTTACGCGGCCCCGGGGAAACACAGCTAGAATCTGATAAACGTCTTATTCGACAACAAATTAAAACCATAAAAAAACGTTTAACCAAAGTACAAAAACAACGTGCGCAAAGCCAACGTGCTAGACGGAAATCGCAGTTAAGTCATATTTCTTTGATAGGCTATACCAATACCGGCAAATCAACGCTTTTTAATGCACTAACCGGCGCCAGCGTTTTCGCCGCTAATCAACCTTTTGCAACCTTGGACCCAAGTATACGGCGTTTACGTCTATACAACGGAACCCATGCCATTTTGGCGGATACCGTTGGTTTTATTCGCCAGCTTCCGCATGATTTAATTGAAGCTTTCAGCGCAACCTTAGAAGAAACACAAGAAGCTAACTTATTGATACACGTTGTTGATGCCACCAGCAGCGATAAACTAGAACGCAATAAAGAAGTTCAGCGTGTACTGGAAAAAATTCAAGCCAAGCAAATTCCTCAACTACTTGTTTACAATAAAATTGATTTACTCACGGATACGCCCCCCCGTTTAGAACGCGATAGCATGGGATTACCCAGCAAAGTTTGGGTATCGGCGAGTACGGGCGAAGGCTTTACCTTATTACAGCAAGCACTGTACGAGCTATTGCTTGCCCAGCAAGCCCCCGTTTCTATTCAATCCTTTCCTTTATCCACCCAAGAATTTGGCTCATGCTGAACCTATACTCACAGCCAAAAATTCAATGGTTAAGAGTATATTTTAATTAATAGTTGCGAGAACCAACCAGCATGCCTAAAATGAGGCAGCTGAATCGGCAAGCGCGCCTCTTCAAATGAGAAAGGCTACTTAAAGCCATAACTTATTAAAAACAACTGGAGCCACTTATGCCCTGGAATGAACCGGGTAATTCAAGTAATAATAAAGATCCGTGGACCGGTCGACCTAAACAGACCCCGCCGGACCTAGAAGCTTTTTTACGTGACTTACGCAAAAAAATTGCTGCATTTTTTAAATTAAAAGCACTCAATAAAAATACCCGTGCGCTCACAAAAACCTTTTTACCAGCTCAATTCAATATTAAAATGTTGGGATTACTTTTTAGTGCGCTTTTATTAAGCTGGCTATTTTCCGGTTTCTTTACCGTAGCACCTTCTGAACAAGCGGTGATCACCCGGTTTGGAAAATATCATGCCACGCTTTCGCAAGGACACCATTGGATTTTTAGACCCATTGAAACACGTTATATTATTTCAGAAAAAAACGTAGCCTTTTCTTATGAAACTAATTTATTAACACGTGATGAAAATAAGGTCTCTTTAATCATAAAAGCACACTACGCCATAGACAATCCACGTCAATATCTTTTTGCGGATACACAATCCTTGCAAAGTTTACAAGACGCTATGGCAAATGCTACCCATCAAGCCCTAAGCCAATATTCTTTAGCACAGCTTTTAACCGCCAATCTTTTTTCGCTACAGCAAACGCTGCAAAGCAAAATCGATACCTTGCTTGCGCAATATGCGACGGGTTTAACCGTCAGTGATCTTGAAATCCAAGCGATTCAAGCACCTGAAGAATTAAAAGCGTCATTCGAAGAGGTAACACAAGCACAAGCAGAAAAAGCGCAGCTTGAAAACCAAGCTAAAACCTATGCCTTGCAGCTAGAACCCAAAACGCAAGGCGAAACAAAAAATTTAATCGCTAACGCAAAAAGTTATCAACAAGAAGTGATCCTAAAGGCAAAAGCAGAAACAACACGCTTTTTAGCGTTATTACCTGCTTATGAAGCAGCGCCGCTATTGACACGTAAACGGCTGTATTTAGACGCCATGCAAGTCATGATGGCACATAGTCATAAAATGCTGCTCGATGTTCCCAGCAATACATCACTCTCTTTAAATTTAGATAATATAAGCAAGCAAAGCGTAGCGGAACCCACCACGATGGCGGCTGCTCAAACAGCGACAGCAACAAAACCAAACACGGTACTTAGCATGGCAACGCCTGCAAAAAATGATACTGTGCCCAGTAGTTATAATATAACCGGAGGCTATGAATGAGCCTGACTAAAAATAAAATTATTCTTATTCTAGGCTTTTTAATAGCGACTTTATTTCTAAGTTATCAGAGTATTTATACCGTAGCGGAAGGTCATACGGCGCTATTAGAAAAAGCTAACTTAGCAAATTCGCAAGTGGGACCTGGTTTACACTTCGCGCTGCCTTTTTTTGTGCGGCCTGAACAAATTGATCTACGTCTGCGTAGCATCTCTTTTACAAAATCCAATCTTTTAACAGCGGATGGGCATCCACTGCTTATCGATTATTATACAAAATGGAAAATTATTGATCCTGTTTTATATTATCAACAGACACATAATGATAGCCAGAAAACGCAACAACGTTTAACACAAATCATTAATACGCTATTACAAACCGAGTGTGCGCGTAACACGCTGAATACGATCATTAGCAACCCGAATGTTTCTACCCAAACCGTACGAGCGCAAGCGAACCAGCAACTCCAAACACTGGGTATCTCCCTAGTTGACATAGGATTTAAATCCATCGATTTCCCTACTGAAGCTAACAACACATTGTTAGAAAACAGACGTTTGGAACAAGCACAAATCGCATTAGAACAACGTGCGATGGGCAAAGCCAATGCTGAAAGCATTCGTCTAAAAGCAGATAATGATGCTGCTTTAGAACTGGCAAAAGCTACCGAAGAAGCAGCGTTTATTCGCGGACAAGGCGATGCGGAGGCTGCAAAAATCTACAGCGCGGCTTATCAAAAAAACCCTCAATTTGCGGCTTTTTATCTTAATTTAGAAGCGTACAGAAAAGGCTTTACACAATCATCCACTAAAAATAACTTCCTCGTATTAAATATCAAAGATGGTCTTTTTAACGCTAAGGAAAATTTGAGACTTAAATCATGACAAAAACCCTTATTATTGTTGGCTGCCAATGGGGCGATGAAGGCAAAGGCAAGATTGTTGACTTATTAACACCGCATGTTAAAGCGGTAGTACGATTTCAAGGCGGGCATAATGCGGGCCATACACTCGTCATCCAAGGCAAAAAAACTATTTTACGCTTAATTCCCTCGGGTATTTTGCATGCCGGCGTAGAATGTTTAATTGGTAATGGTGTTGTTATTTCACCAGAAGCCCTACTGAAAGAAATGAACGAGCTAGAAGAAAAAGGTATTCCGGCGAGTCAACGACTACGGATTAGTGCTAGCTGCCCACTCATCTTGCCTTCGCATATTGCACTCGATGAAGCACGCGAAAGCAACGCAAAAAATGCCATTGGTACCACTAAACGCGGCATAGGGCCTGCGTATGAAGATAAGGTGGCGCGACGTGGTTTACGGATGAGTGACTTGTTTAACCCTACACAACTTGCTGCAAAATTAAAAACTTTGTTGGATTACCATAACTTTCTGCTACAACACTATTATAAAGTCTCAGCCATTGATTACGATCAAACCTTAGCTTCATTGCTAGAGATGGCTAAAAAATTAACCCCTTTAATTACCGATATACCGGCGCTTTTATCAAAATATCAACAAGAAAAAAAACCACTCTTGTTCGAAGGCGCACAAGGAACCTTTTTAGATATCGATCAAGGGACTTATCCTTTTGTTACCTCTTCCAATACTATTTCAGGTGGCGCTGCAACAGGCAGTGGATTAGGCATACGCTATTTCGATGCTGTATTAGGGATTAGTAAAGCCTATAGCACGCGCGTGGGTAATGGTGTATTCCCAACTGAATTACTTGATGAAGATGGACAGACCTTGCGCGATCGTGGCCATGAATACGGTAGTGTAACCAAACGTCCGCGTCGTTGTGGTTGGTTAGACAGTGTTTTATTACGTAGGGCGGTACAACTCAATAGTATTTCTAGCTTATGTCTAACAAAATTAGATGTGTTAGATGAAATGGAAACCATTAAAATTTGTACCGCGTATCAATTAGAGGGTAAGCAGCTCAATGATTTACCGCTAAATCCCGAAGATTTAGCACGCTGTGTTCCCATCTATGAAGAACATCCGGGTTGGAAAACATCCACCACGGCGATTAAAGAATTCTCGAAGTTACCGGCTAATGCACAAAATTATATACGGCGCATTGAAGAATTAACCGGTGTTTCTATTACTATTATTTCTACCGGGCCCGATAGAGAAGAAACGATTATATTGGAAAAAATAATTTAAGTCGTTTTCAAAATAGCTCTAGCATAAACGGAATATTTTTAAAAAACGATCTTAGCCTTATTTTATAGTTTATTAGAATTTGTATAAATCGATAGCGATACAATTTTTCGCGAAACCTTTTCCTAGGCAGGGTATTTTTGCTTGAACACAACTCAGCCGGAATAGCATTCTGCAAAATACCCTGCTCTTTTTCATACGCTAAGAGTATCTTCCATTGTGATTGCTGCTCCTCAGAGCAAGAAAATTGAAACCGTTGCAAATCTTCCTTACACAAGCGAATTAAATTTTCCTTATTTATCGCATAATTGCCTATTTTCAAGCGATTTAAAATATTATAATCGTAAGAGCAAAAATTATGTAGCGAACCATACAGGTTAGCGATAGGCAGGTCATTTAAAACCCACATCAAATCACTATCTTTTAAAAAAGCTAATGCAGTCCCACTTTTATGTTCATATTGGTATCCATTACCTTTAAAATTATTAACCGAATAAAGTAATACTTTCTCATAGCACATCGCTTTATCCGCATACGCTAAAGCCAAAACACAGGAAGTATAATCACATGAAACAGGAAAAAACACGCGCTCATGGCTAGATTTTATTTTATTAATCAACCGTGCGCTGTAAAAACCAAAACATATTTTTCCCAAAATATAGTGTTTCCCGTCCTGTCTAATATCCCCTTTTAAACTAAATCGTCTTACTAGTTCCTGTTTAGGATCAAAATAATATTTAGTCTTATTATCTTTTTCCATAGGACCTTGAAATTTATACTTAAACAATTTTTCTGCATGATATTCAATGCCTCCATGGCAATAATTCAAAATATCAATGTTTAAATCTTTATTCAATAAGGCATAAGCTTCCTTTAAAGCCGTTCTACGTAAAACTGTTTTGTCTATTAAAACACCCACATAAAGTCCTTTCGCATGATCTAAAGCAAATTCCCAATTATCATGCATACTCAACACTTTATTAGGTCTGATATAGCTTAAATTCTTCCTGTGTAACTGCTGTATAAATTTAAAATTAATCGCTTGATTTTCAGCATCGCTATTATCAGAAATAATGATTTCAAAATTATTAAATTTTTGCCTAAGCAAACTAGAAACAGCCAGACGCAGCATATCTGGACGATTTCTTGTCGGTATAATAATTGAGAAAAAAGGGTTACTTGACATAGGATCCTTCAAAAATAACTACACTAAAACTTCATTTAAGGTTTTTAAACTATTTGCAATATATAAAATTTCAGACTTTTTTAAATTCAAATGACTAGGTAAATTAATCGCTTTTTTAGCGATCTGATAAGCATTTTTGTTGTATAACGCTGCGCGCTCCTGATCCGCACTGTTGTCGTAAGCTTTTAGTGAGCTTAAGGGATCAAAAAAAGGACGGCTTGATATGTGGTTCTTTTTTAAATTTTCTATGATGTGCGCTTTTGAAGGATAATAGTGGGCATCAAAAACAGCGGTTGTCATCCAATAACTGTTTTTTATATCATCATGATCCGGATTTAAGCTGATTTTATTGAGCTTAGATAAAGCTTGGCTATATTCATTAAAAATAGCACGCTTTTTATTAACCAATTCATCCACTCTTTCAAGTTGCGCTAAACCTAACGCAGCTTGTAAAGAAGACATCTTGTACTTATAAGCAACTTGAAAATTTTGGAATAGGGTATCGCCAGGTAAACGCCCATGATCACGTAAAATCATACATTTTTGATAAAGCGCATCATCATCCGTCACTAGCACCCCTCCCTCTCCGGTGACCAAGGTTTTAGAACCATGAAAACTAAAACAACTGCTTATACCAAACTGCCCGGATAAACATCCTTTATACTCTGATCCAATTGATTGCGCGGCATCTTCAATAATAGGAATATTATGTTGAGCCGATAAGCGCATTAAAGCATCGTACTCGGGCATATGGCCATAGAGATTAACCGCAATAATTGCTTTAGTATTTTTAGTAATACACGACGCTACAGTTTCTGCGGATAAACACCAGGTTTTTAGATCGATATCCGCAAAAATAGGCGTCGCGCCCACATAACTAATAGGCGCTGCTGAAGCAATCCAAGTCGTATCAGGTACAATCACCTCATCCCCTGCGCCGATATCTAAAGCTAACAAACTTAAATGTAACGCGGAGGTACAGCTAGGCAAACTGATGGCATATTTTCGATTAAGATAAGCTTTAAACGCGTTTTCAAAGCGATCAATATATTCATTAGCCCGATCATACCAGCCATGTGTCACCGCATCGGTCACATAAGCAATTTCTTTGTCTGTAATCCAAGGACCGGCTACAGGAATCATCTGTTATACCTAGGTTATTTAATGATTAGTCAGAAAATTTTTTATTTAATACATTTTAAATAACCATCTTCTGCCACTGTAATCAACAATTTATTAGGAATTGCCTCATCTATCTCGAAACGATCGCTTGTTTTAAGAAAATCATGTACGGCAATTTTAGGGTTATTGCCTTTACCCCAAGGGCGAGGCGGAAAATAATCACTGGGCATGTTTTCAATCACGGTATCCATCACTAATAGATAATGACCGATACTGACCCAAGGACTATACAACTCTAGCTCTTTAAGCACATGAGCATGGGTATGATTTGAATCTAAAATAACCATAACCTTATCGGTAGCTTGGATTAATTTAGAAATTTTTTGAATAGTATCAGGCTCTATAGAAGACCCTTCCACTAAATGAATACGAAAAGCTAAGGGATGCGCTTCAATGGCCTTCCTATTATGTTCGCGTATGTCTATATCAACACCAATGACTTTTCCTTTACCATTTAAAAGGTGCAATATAGATGCGCTTAACATTAATGATCCACCGCGTGCCACACCAGTTTCAATAATAATATCCGGTTTAGTACGCCAGATAATTTCTTGAATCGCTACCATATCCTGTGGAAATTGAATAATTGGCAAGCCTAACCAATCAAAGTTATAAGAATAATAATTTACCGAGCTTTTAACTAAGAATTCAAGTGCATTATTTTTAAGTTCACCGGCACTACCCAGCTTTTCAATATTTCTCAGTCGCTCGCAATAAAAATCATGTGTCTCACTCATGAATTTTGTCCTCAAGTTTTTTATATATTCTTGCAGGAACCCCAAAAACAATCGTATTGTTAGGAATATCCTTGGTCACCACTGCGCCTGCTCCCACTATAACGCCGCTGCCAATTTTTATACGTGGAAGAATAGTCGCATTGGCGCCAATCGTAGAAAAACTCCCAATTTCAACACATCCTGTAATCGTCGCTCCTGGCATAATATGACAACCTTTTCCTATGTTGGATTCATGATCCACCGTTGCATTCGTATTAACAATGGTTCCTTCACCAATTTTTACACGCTCAGATACAGCCGCCATACCTAAAACCTGAACACCTGCTTCCAAAAAAGCGGTTTTAGAAACCCAAGCCGAAGCATGAATAATAGTTATAGGCACAAAGCCCCGATTAATTAATTTAGCATGTATGCTAACCCTATCTTTGCCTTTATCTCCCCCTATAGCGATACAAAAATAAATAGGTTCAATGATCGTAGCGAGTAATCGACTTTTTAATAAGAAAATTTCATCGTGAAAAATAGGATAATTTTTAATCGCCGGGTTAATTTCTTTATTTTTGTCTATCAATGCTAATAAATCAAAATTATTTTCTTGTAAAATAGAAAATAATATTTGGGCATGTCCAGAAGCACCCCATATTATGACTTTCTTTTTCATCAGCTAAAAAAACTTACCATCATCTGTTATTCAAGAGAAAAATCGTGGTGCTACCTTAACAACTCCCATTCGGTGCAAGTTAGCATTAAAAAAACAAATGGGGTATCACATCCTCTATTGATCGCCCTACTGCAAAGCCGCCTAACCATTTTGTTTCCCTACCAAATTTATTTAAAAAGTTAAAATATCTAAATTGCATTGACCAACGCGATTTTTGAGAAAAATTAAAACCTGATTTATGGATAGCACAAAAATCAAAAACCAGTAAATCACCCGGTTTTAATAGCGGTTTTATAATATCATAATTTGAAATGAGCGCGTCTACATTCTTAATTCGTAAATTATATCCTTTATTTTCATTATTTCCTGCATAGTATAACTTCTGTGCGCCTTGCTTATGTGAACATGCTGCGATTTGTAAAGGCCCATTTTCATTGGTTAGCGTGCGTAGTGGAGACCAAAAAACAATACCATCTAAACTTCTAAGCTGATAAGGAAAATCTTGATGCCAAGAATAAAGAAACTTATCTTCCTGTGGAAGATCAATTCTAATACCATTGCCACTTCCCGCATATCCAGCTAGACAAGCATCTAACAACGATTCATATAATTGTTTATTTTTTAATGAAGACGATAAACGTATAAATTCAGGTATATATTTTATAATATCATAAATTAAACTGGCTTCTTTTCTATTCCCATAGGCTAATTCTAAAAACCCATCATCAAAATTATCTTCAGAGATAGCATCTTTCACATCTATGGATGGCAAATTATTTCTTTCTCGAACTAAATCGATAAGTTTTTTTATACCCACATAAATAGGCATGAGCTCATCAAGGGTATAAAAATTTTTTAAAATAAGGTAGCCATTATTCTGGTAAAATAAAGCTTGCTTATCGGTAATCATTATCTAAGGTTCCAAAATATACTCCGGATGATAGCTTTCAAAGGCATCACCTTCTATCATACCTCCTGGCCAATCTCTTGCTATCGCATCAGGATGATCAAAGTCACCATGGCGTACTTGTACTGTCCAACGATAATTTTCACTGGTATTTTGAGTACTTTGATGCAATAAAAGAGTCGAAAACACCAAACAGCTTCCAAATTCCAGGGGAATTAAAAAAGACAAGTGAGTCGCTATGCTCCCGAAGAATTTCGGCCATCGTGTCCCCGAAATTCGTTCGCATGACGCGACTGAAATTAGGCCGCGATACGTCCTGCGTCCGGCACGCACTCACTCCTTCGGAGTTCATGCCCGTGCCTCCCACAAATGACTTTACGGCGTGATGCGTTTCCTGCTTCGCCCGTCAACGCACGCCTATCGCGGGCTCTTCGACTTCGCATTGCTTTCACAATGCTTTCCTGTCTCATCGTTCGTATTTTTCCTTTAAATATTTATTCGCTAATTCAATCGTGTGCGCGCCATTTTTATTCAAATTAGCTGAATCTATTACCTTAACTTTTGCCACCCCTTCCTTATGTGATCCCGAATAAATTCTTAAAGTGCCTTCTTTTGCAGTAACCTTTTTTAAAGGGATCCAATAAACGAGGGCATTCATAGAATCTTGTATATACGGATAATCTTGGTGTAAATCAAACAGATAGGTATCTTCATTCGGGTGGTCAATACGAACGGCTTTTAAGTTAGAAGAAACCACATAAGAGGTCGACATAATTTGTTTGGAAAGTTGAATAATTTTTTTATGACAACTCAGCTCATGTAAGGGTGTTATTCTACGGCAAGCTCTATAAACAATGCCGGCTAATTTTCTATCTTTATGACATAATGCTTTAAATCCATTATCAAAATGCTCATCCGATCGTATCGTCGCACTTGAAATACCTTGTTTTTTACACAGTTGAAAAATAAAATTACTGATATATTTCCTAACGGATTTTAATAGGCGCTCATCTAATAAGTTTTTAGCGATAAAAAATCCGTTATTCGTAATCTGTTCTCTTGCTTTGGATAAACATACTTGCCAATTATTTAATTTAAAATCAATTAAATATCTATCAAGCATGGTTAGCTTCCCTTGATAATATATGTTCCTGGCGTGGATGCAAAAGGAAACTTATTTAATTTTGGCATACTAGAACCAAAATATTCCTCAACTGCTTGACTTTCGCCTGGCCATTCTGTCATGCCATACTCATCAAATATAACAACACCACCCGGAACTACGAGAGGATAAAATGCTTTTAATGCCGCCAAAGTAGGCTCGTAAAGATCGACATCTAAGTGTAAAAGAGAAATTCTTAATCCAGGATTTTCTTTAGTGTATTGTTCTGCAGTTTTAGAAAGATCACCTTCAACTAATTCAATTCTTTTAGAGCGCGGGATAAAACTATCCTTATGAAATAAATCGATATGTTTAAGCAATTCTTCATAATAAACACCTGCATTCCATCCGCCGACTACCTTAGAACGCTCAGGTTTTTCCATACCATCTTGCGTAGCTAATCGCTCAAAACCTTTAAAATTATCAAAGCCAAGGACTTTTTTGATCCGATCCCCAGGACAAAATATTTCAACTAATTTAGCCCATGTTAAAAGACCTGCGCCTCTATAAACGCCACATTCAACGATACATCCTGGAAGATCTTTTGCCATTTTAAATAGTTCATAATGAAGCAAAAAACGCGTTAAATTTATTCTACGTGTATAAATAGAAAAAGATTCAAGCACGTCCTTCAAGGGAACATCGTGTTCTTTAACAATTTCTTCAATATCTAGCCACACCTCTTGATCATGTGGATATGCACTACCCGTTCTTTCAAAGGTCTTCATATTATTTCTCCTCTTTTTCAACACAAAGTAAAATATACATTAATATCTTTAATACTTAATACGCTTGCTGATTTATGCTCATAAAAAGTATCCATCATATATAAAACTTCAGATTTATCCTCTAAGGTTTTATATCCATGCGCAAATCCTTTCGGAATGTAAAACATTTTTTTATTTTCTGCGGTTAATTCAGTACCATAATACTGATAATAGGTTGGCGATTCTAGTCTTATATCGATGATAACATCATAGATTGCTCCTTGTGTACAGCGCACTAATTTAGTTTCCGCATACGGTTCTTGCTGATAATGCATTCCGCGAATTTGTCCCTTTTTTTTATTAAAAGACGTGCTCATTTGCACAAAATTTGTTACCAGGCCATGCTTTTTAAATTCTCTACTACAAAAAAAACGTGAAAAATAACCCCGCTCATCCTGATGTGGTTCCATTTCAATTAAATAGGCGCCCATTAAAGGTAAAGCGGTAAACTTCATCCCAGCGTTTTAACATGCGGTAAAGGAACAATAAATTTTCCACCCTGCTCTCTAAATGCTTTTTGTTGTTCTAAAATCTCTTCCGTAAAGTTCCAAGTTAATAACAACGCATACTCTATTTTTTTATCCAGCAACGCATTAGGTAATTTAACTTCTAAAGAAGTGCCAGGTGCATAAAGCCCTTGTTTTTTAGGATTTCTATCTACTATAAAATCGAGTGCGTCGCTATTTATATCAAAAAAGTTTAATAATGTGGTTCCCTTTGCTGAAGCACCATAAGCCGCAATACGCTTGCCGTGTTTCTTTAACTCAGAAAGCTGATTGATTAAATTATCTTTTAAATCAAGTAAGCTACGCATAAATTTAAAGTAGGTTGATTGTTCATATAAACCTCTTTCTTCTTCTTTTGTAATCAGCTCATCAATCATTGGCTTAACCGGCCGCGCGCCTTTATGTCCAACAAAAATCCTTAAACTTCCGCCATGAATTGCTAATTGATCAATATTAAATATTTCTAAATCATTATTATGAAAGGCTATTTTTAACGGTTTTACTGAAAAATAATATACATGCTCATGATAGATAGTATCAAATTGTAAATTATTGATGAGGTCTAGAAAATAAGGCACCTCAATGATCGCATATCCCATCGGTTTTAATAAAAGCTTCAAGCCACGAATAAAATTATTGATGCTCGGAATGTGTGCCATGACATTATTCGCATGAATAATGTCCGCTTGTTTATCTTCTTCCACTAATTTTTTTGCTAGATTTTCATTGAAAAAATCACATAACACGGGAATTTCATCGCTGTAGGCTTTCTTTGAAATGTTTTCAGCCGGATCAATCCCTAAAACGCTAATACCGTAGCGTGTATAGTTTTTTAATAAATAACCATCATTGCTACCTATTTCAATTATAAAGGGATTTTCTGGAAGACTAGGAATAATATGCTCAACCAGCTGCTTTGCTGCTAACAGCATGGTATCGGAATAAGAAGAAAAATAAAGATAGTGTGAAAATAAGCTTTTTGGATCAAGCACATCACGAAGTTGTACTAAACCACAGCCCTGACAGAGCAGGGCCTCTAGGTTATACTTTTTTTCATCCTGAATTATTTTATTTTCTGAGAAAGCGTTTGCTAAAGGTAGCTGGCCTAAAGCAATAATAGAAACTAGCTCACTCTGCGCACATAAGCGACAATTCATTCTGCACCTTCTCTTTTCTCTCTAGATGATTTATATACCAAGCAATCGTCCTTTTTAACCCTTCTTCTAGAGTAAAACGAGGCCACCAGCCTAAATCGCGATGCGCTTTTGATGAATCTAAAAATTGCGCTGAAATTTCACCTGCATTTTCACCCAAAATAACTGGACTAAAATCTGAATGCATCAAATTGAGAATGGTATGTACCAATTGTAAAACAGTGCATTGCGACTCATTAGAAAAATTAAATGCCTCTCCACATAAAGCACTATTCTGTTCTAGTCCTTCACATAATTTCATATATGCACTAACCGCATCTTCTATATAAATATAATCGCGTATTAAATTTCCATCTGAGCGAATAATAGGCGCCTTCTTTCGAAAAATAGCACGAATGCTGCTTGGAATAATACGGTTCCAATTCAGATCGCCACCACCGAAAAAATTCCCGCACCGTGTAATCGCAATGGGGAGATTAAAGCTTTTAGCATAACTGACACTAATTCTATCCGCACAAGCCTTGCTCACATCATAGGGATAAATAGCATTCAGCGGCATCGCTTCGTTATAGGGTAAATTAGGCGCTTCTCCATAGGCCTTATCAGAAGAGGCTATAATAATTGAACTGATACCTTTATTCAAGCGACAAGCTTCTAATAAATTCCATGTTCCAGCGATATTAGATTCAAAGGTTGATAAAGGATTTTTATTCGCTATAGGCACAATCGTCTGCGCCGCTAAGTGAAAAACAGACTTAATTTCGTATTCAGCTAAAATACGCTCCAACTTTTTCACATGGCTCAAATCGCCTCGGACAATAGAGATATTATTGTAATTTTTTCTTTGCAACAACAGTGAATTAGGAACCCAATCACGTAATAATACAACAATATCGGCACCTTCCTTTAATAAGGCTTCTACTAGCCATCCGCCGACCAATCCGCTAGCCCCCGTAATAAAAACACGTCTATCTTGCCAAAAATTATTGTTCATCATCAAATTTTCCAAAGCGCCGCGCTTAAAATCTGTTACTCAAAATTATTTTTCTTTCCAAACCCTATGTTTAGTTTCATTAAACGATTTGCCATATAAAAAGCATATCGCTTCATCCCTTCGGATAAGGCATAAAGTTTTTTCGTCCCTTTATAGGGTGAATCAAACATAAAAATAAAAAAATTCAACATAATAAACTTACATTCTGCTATGAAAACATAAATAACATTAGTCATTCTATTTTTTTTCTTCACTTGACTTAAATATTCAAAAACTCTCTGATTAGAAAGATGCATTTCCTGTTTAAATGATTTTTTTAAAAGCAGCAGCTCTTTTTCGACCATATGACACAGCTGTTTAGCTGAATATTCTTTTGCTAGTATTAAATCAGTATACGTTCGTTCAGTCAGTACTTTTATATAATCATCATTTTTTAATTTATTAACAACCTCGGAAAAATTGCTAAAATCCTTTTTTAGCGCAATATAATGCAGCTCCTCTTTTAAAATTCCATTATAATTTCCCGGGAAAAGTATCATCGCGGTGCGCAAAGCAGCTGCCTCAAAAATACGCGGTGAAATAGCCGCATAAGGGACTTTATTTTCATGTTCGGACAACAATAACTTAGAAGCGACTTTAAATTTCATATCAGGATACTTTTTGAGCAGATATTTGGTTTTCTTTTTTATATCACCTGTAAAGTCCCAAATGCTTGCGCCACTTTCTGTACCCAATACCGCACGGCTTGACTGCATCTTATTAATCCAGGCTTGGCCATAGATTCTGTCTCGTTCGTTAACGCTAATATCACAATTTAGATCATACTCACTAACCCGTTCTTTAACGCCATGCGCTATAGCCACTCTTTCTTGGGCTAAATAACCTAATGAAAAGGGGTAAATCCGGGAACGATAAAAAATATCTAAGGGTCTATCTGATAAGGGTAATGGCGATATATTTTTGATTGAATCAGGCACATAAGCAGTCAACACCGTCACCTTTTTCATCGGCTTAAGTTCAGGGTAAGGATAAGCTAGCTCAATATTTTCTTGATCGACCAATGTGAATAAAATATCAACCTTTAAATCCGCTAAGCAAGCACTGGTTTTATTGACGTGCTGGTATTCATCTTGTAAAAAAACAAACTTAATCCCGGTATATTTTTTTATTTTTTCTTTTAATTGTTTGCAAAGATAATACTCATTATAAATCTTTATAGAATAATGAATGCCTATGGCATCAAACGTTGCTAAATTTAACTTATGGAGTATTTTACAGGTCAAAGGGTTTTCTATAAACCAATTCAGCGTAGGGCAATCCGTCGTGGCTCTAATATGATCCTGAACTGCCATTGCAGGGTGACTCGTGTCAGCGAGTAATAATAGTTTCATATGGATTTTTTCTCTAAAAGAGAAAAATAGATATGCCTTATATATTTTTTTAAAATACAAGGCAGCAGTTCATAAAAAAACTTTAAAACCTTTTTTACTTTTTTGGATGAATCTTTATAAAAAATAAAGGAATTACTGTCCTTGATGAAACAAGATTCGCTGTACGGATGCTGTACTTTAACTTTTTTGCGTAAATCAAATTCACTCTCAACCACCACATCAAATCTATGGATAAAGTCTTTATAGGAATAAAGGGGGTTTAAAGCAATTTCTTGATAAGCCGCTTCAGCGATTGTTTGTAACTGACTATTTGATCGAACAAACTCAATAACCGTCTTTATATTACTAAAATCTTTTTTTAACGGTATATAATGTTGCCAAGGCTTTAATATGCCTGAATAATTTCCTTCATATAAAATGAGTACTGTTTTTAAAGCGATGGCTTCAAAACAACGTGGTGAAATTTGATTTAAACTGATTTTGTTTTCATGCTCTTTTAAAAATAAATCTCTATTTTTTTCAAAAGAAGAAAATGGGTGCCATAATTGATAACTTTCTACTGTTCTTTCTATCTCACCGGAAAAATCAAATACACTAGCGCCACTTTCTACACCTAACATCGTTCGGCAGGAAGAAATAAATTTTATCCAATCATCCCCGTACAAACGTTTTTTTTCATTATAAGATAGATCTAAATTTAATTTTTCATGTTTAGTATGTTTATAAAAGCCGTCAGAAATTTGATATTTTTCAGCACCTAGGGTTCCTAACCAAAACGGAACTTTACGTGCCCGATACCCCACATCAACTGAACGGTCCTCTAATGGCGTAATAGATTGCTTTAATAAATTTTCCGGAATATAACCGGTTAAGTTATTTATTTTTTTTAGGCTTGGAAATAATGCGCTAGGATAAACTTTTTCAATTTCGGCACTAGGCACACACGTATAAAGAATATCAATTTCTAAATTAGCTAATTCTTTACATACCGCATTAATGCGTCGATATTCATCCTGAATAAAAACAACTTTTAAACCATTAAATTTTTTAATCGCATTTTTAGCTCTATCTGCTAAATACACAGAGCCAAATAAACTAACTGAATAATGTATGATGAGTACATCAAATCTATTCAGATCTAAATCTTCAGGATATACGCCAATCTTTGAGTAGAGAGAAATAGTATGTGTAGAATATTTAACAAAGGCATCAATATGATCGATTATCGTTGACGCGTCCCCTTTAACTTGGGGTCTATTGCAAAACATTAATATATTCTTCGCACTTGAATTTTTGGCCACGTTGCCACTCCACTTGCCATCCTCATGTATCATATATACACTCCGGTGGCTTCGTTTTCGCGGCACCTTGCCAAAAATCCCATTGCTGTGAATATATATTTAATCTAGATTTATTCATCATAAAATGGGACTAATTATCTATAAATTTTAAAAACCATAGTTCTAAACACAGCGCTCCCCAAATAGAGCGGTTAATCGGTTCTTTATTTTTAAACACTTTTTTTAGCTTGCTTATATTAAGTATGCCACGCTCTTTCGCTTTCTTTGATAAAAGAATATCTTGTATAAAACCATGCTGTTTTCCATAAAACCATTCCGATAAGGGAACAGGAAAACCCATCTTATCTTTTCTTTTTACAATACTCTCTGGTATATGATGTTTAATCGCCTCACGAAAAATATGCTTGGTTTTTCCCGATGCAAATTTAATTTTATCTGGTATGCTCGCTGAAAACTCTACTAATCGATGATCAAGCAGAGGAACACGCGATTCTAGCGAAACGGCCATGCTCATACGATCTTCAACCTGTAATAGCGCAGGTAGCGATGTCTTCAAATCAAAATAAAGCATTTTGTTAAGTAAGGAACTTTCATTTTTGTGATTAAATATTTTTTTAAATCTAGAAAAACAATCCGTCGCTTTATAATATGAATCAAGGTAAATTTCATCCTGATTATTCTTTCTATCAATAAGATGAAAATAATTTTCATCTTCATCGCCAAAAAATTTTTTCTCGAAAAAGTTTTTTAACATTCCTTTATAATTGCTCAATAAGGAAAGATTATTAGCAATGCAACCCAAGGTAATTTCGTTAGCGGCTGTTTTGTTAGAAATAGCACTGGATAAGCATTTTTCTAAATACGCTATCAGATATCTCGCATAACCGATAAACAGCTCATCGCCTCCCTGCCCGCCTAAAACCACTTTCACATGATCGGCTGCAAATTTAGAAACATAATATTGTGGAATTAAACCAGGCCCGGCAGCCGGTTCATCCATAAAATGGATAAGTTCTGGCAGTATGCTAGCCAGATCAATCTCAGATAATGCAATTTCATGATGTTGGGATCCTACATGGCTGGCTACTTGATTAGCATAAGGACTTTCATCATATTGACTATCAATAGGGAAAAAACCGGTAAAGGTTTTAAAACTATCCGGCGTTTTATGACGACGGCTTGCTAGACAAACGACGGCACTGGAATCTAAGCCGCCGGATAAATGCGCACCTAATGGTACATCCGCTTGTAAATGTAGATTAATCGATTCGTCTAATAAACCACCCAATCTATCAATATAATAAGGCTCCGTAATAACATCATGCGCTGTATAGTCGATATCCCAATATTGCTTATGTTCTATATTAAGCGTGTTTTCATTGACACTGACAGTTAAATAATAACCTGGCTCTAATTTCTTAATATTTTTAAATAAGGTTTGATCGCCCAAACAAAATTGAAAGGTTATATAGTCACTCAGACCTAAATCATTAAGCTCGGCACCTACCCTATCTGAAGCTAATATGCCTTTAATTTCTGAAGCAAAAATAAACTGCTGCTGATTAGAAAAAAAATAAAACGGCTTAATGCCAAGTCGATCGCGTGCGCAGAATAATATTTTTTTTTTATTATCCCATAAGGCAAATGCAAACATGCCCCGCAAATGATATAAGCATTCTAGGCCCCATTTTTCATAGGCATAAATGATCACTTCTGTATCAGAATGACTGCTAATAGGATAGTGTTCTTTTATAAGGTCACGGCGTAGCGCTAAATAATTATATATCTCGCCATTAAAAACCAAGCTATAGCGACCATTTTCACTGATAAAAGGTTGTTTCCCGCCTTGTAAATCAAGAATACTTAAACGCTGATGACCTAAAGCAATACCGTATTTTTCATCAATATAAGTAGCATGCCCATCAGGACCACGATGCCGGATGGTTTTCTTCATGGATTCAATACTGATTGCTAAATTTTCTTTTTCTTTTAAATCAACAATTCCAGCGATGCCACACATAAAAATATATCAATGACTAGCGATTAAACTAGCTCCTATTTTGAATCAGACCGTCTCTAAATAATAAGCATGTTTATCAATACATTGCTGTATGAGTGGTAAATTTACGCGCGTCCAATCAATGGTTTGCTCAAGACCCTGGGTAATTTCAACACTGGCAGTGAAATTCATCTCTTGCTCTGATTTTTTTGTACAACCATAACGCTTACCTGAGCGATCCCAGTCTCTTGCTAAACAAAAATTAATCGGTGTAGCATTTTCAGTTAATTGATTAATTAATTCAGCTAATTGATGAATTGAAGTTTCTTGCCCCGATGCCAGGTTATAGCTCTCTCCCGATTTTCCTACGGTTGCGCAACGCATTAAGCCTTTTACAATATCAGCGACATAAATAAAATCTCGTGACGCAACACCTTTATTTTCAATCGGCAATGCTTCTTTATTCAGTGCTTTAAAAATAAAACAGGGGATAACATTCCGCCAAATCGTATGTGCAGTGCCACGCCATTGACCCGCACCTAAAATTTCACCAGGACCATATACATTTTGAAAGCGTGCCTTCACAAAGGGTAGTTTATTTTGCGTGAAAAAATAATTCCCGTAAAACTCTCCAAATATCTTTGACATTTGATAAGGGCTATCTAAATAGAGAGAGACCTGTTCCGCTTCTAACGTTGCCTCTGCACTATCAAAGGTTTTTTTTGCTATCGAACAACCCGCCGAGGCGTAGACCACTTTTTCTAAGTGCTTAAAATCTTTAATATGATTAAACAATTTTAAAGAGGTTAAGGTGTTATTTTCATGATCCGCTAGCGGATCATGTATTGAACTCTGATTTCCATGATACGTTGCTAAATGAAAGATAAAGGAAACATCGGAGGGAATTTTAGCTAGTACCGCATCATGACTGATTGAACCGAAAATAAAATGAAGCTTTGGATGTTTAGGTAGTTGCGAAATTTCTGAGGATAATAAATTATCGATGACTATAAGTTCGGCTATATCCTCTTCCAATAATTTTTTACAAAGATTACTTCCTACAAAACCAGCACCGCCAACAACAAGCACTTTTTTATTTTGAAATGTTAACGACATACCCTCTCCTATTTTATACATTGTACATAGAGATCAGTACCGAGGACTTTTCCGAGATTATTTAGTAAGTATTTTCGGAATGGTCCACCGACATTTTCTACCTTCACTTTACAACTAGAAAAATCATTACATAATTTTTTTAATTTCTTTTTTCCAAATAACTCTGTAAAGGGTGCACTTTTTCCAGCCAGGTTATGATCATAATTATATCTTTCGCTATCATTTAAAACGCGAGATTCTTTTAATAATGAATTAAACGTTTTAAAGGGACGAAGTAAATATTCTCTATAAGAATATTGGTTATAACACATAAATAATAATTTTCCGCCGGGCTTCAAAACGCGATAGGCTTCATCAACACATTTTTTTACATTCCCTGTATGATGAAAACAGCCTATCGATACTACCAAATCAAAAAAATTATCTTGAAAATCAAGTTGATGCGCGGACATTGTACGTGCAGTCTGTGGTTTTCCTATAAGCTTTAAACGATGATTTAGAAAGTTAACCGGCTCTTCCGCTAGATCCACCCCTGTCAAAGAGTGGGCATTTCCAGCAAGGTACTGAGAAACCGTACCATAACCTAAGCCTATTTCTAAAACTACGTTTCCATGACTACTTTCTGGTGTTACGTAAGTTTTTTTTAAATACGGATAAATGGAAAAATACCAATCATCAAATTTTTTAAGCGACTCACTGGATGAATCATTAATTTTTAGTTGTTTTGCCGCATTTGAACCACAAAGCTCACTCCAATATTTTACATTTTTTGCATCCAATTCTGCTTGCAGCAATGGCATATTAGCTTTCTACTCCTTGTAAATGTGTATAGGTTTCTTCTATTCCATATTCCTGATAATAATTAATGGTCTGCATAATGCCTTGTGATAGCGGCGTGGTCACTTTCCAGTTTAATTCGTTTACGGTACGGCTGGGATCGAGCAGAATAGTAGGTGCATCATCTGGATTTCTTGGACGCACTTCGACCGGTTGATCCAGCTGTAGCGATAAAGCCTCTAGCGTTGCATCAAATAATTCTTTAATTGAATAATCACCACCTGAAGAAATATGGTAAATACCTTGTGCATCACCATCAATAGCCTTGATAACACAAGCAATAAGATCATCGATGTAAATAAAGTCTCGTCGGGTATCCATCACAAAACAGGGTTTTTTAGCGAGCAAGCGTTGATAAAACGTAGGTAGCGGTCCAGAAATATTGCGTGGTCCGTACGCATTCGCTAAGCGGAATGAAATAGTATTTAAACCCGATAACTGAATAAATTGTTCTGCGCTGGTTTTGCTAATCGCATAGCTACTATTCGCGGGGTCAAGTGGATGATCCAGTGCAATAGGTTGCTGTTTAGGATTTAACCCATAACATAACGCGGTTTGAAAATAAATAAGGCGTGTACAATGATTTTTTTTAGCCGCTTGTATAACATTGACCGTACCTAATACGTTGGTTTTGGTATCCTCTTCCCAATTATCAGGATTTTTATACGAAGCCGCCGCATGCACAATAAGCTCAGGCTTAAAATCACCGACTAGTTCGTGTACCAGCGCTCCCTCGGCAATACTTCCTTCAATAACCTTCAAACGCGGATGACTTTTAAGGTTATCGCGGCGACCTGTTTCATAGTTATCTATAACAAGCACCTCATCACCACGTTTTAATAATTGGTCAGCTAAATGTGAGCCAATAAATCCTGAACCACCTGTAATAAAAATTTTCATTCGGAGACCTCACTAAAATAAATCAAGTCGTACATATTGCCGCATTAAACTTTTCAATAGCCGAAGAAATTTGGCAAATTTCTTCTTTTTCTAAATAAGGATGCATCGGTAAACTCAATACATTATTAACCGCATATTCTGTGTGTTGCATACTACCCGCTATTCGGCAATGATCTTCAAAGGCAGGTTGTCGATATAAAGGCGTGGGATAATGTACTGTAGTAGGAATCCCATGTTGCTGTAGATGTTTCTTTAAATCATCACGCCGAGCTACCGCTAAGGTATATTGTGCATACACGGAAGTATTGTTGGCATGTATTGTTGGGGCTTTTATTTTGCTACCTAATAATTCGGTATAATAATTTGCAACTTCATTCCGTAAAATAATTTCTTCTGGGAAAATAATTAATTTTTCCAGCAGTATTGCCGCTTGTAATGTATCTAAACGACTATTCATGCCTAATAAAGCATGATGGTAACGCTCAGTTTGACCATGTGCGCGAATTTGGCGCATTTTTTTAGCCAATTCAGCATCGTTGGTAAAACAAGCACCGCCATCCCCATAACACCCTAAAGGTTTTGATGGAAAAAAACTAGTACACGCTAAATCAGATAAGCCACAAGAACGACGTCCTTTATACGTAGCACCGAAACTTTGTGCCGCATCTTCAATAACAGGAATATTTTTTTCTGCCGCTATAGCATTAATTTCTGTGAAATCAGCGCATTGGCCATATAAACTCACCGGTAAAATAGCTTTGGTTTTTGTCGTTATTGCCTCAGCTATTTTAGTAGGATCAATAAGATAGGTATTCGGATCAATATCAACAAACACCGGTACCGCACCGAGTAAACGAATCGCTTCTGCCGTGGCGACAAAAGTAAAAGGCGTTGTAATAACTTCATCCCCACTTTGTATATTGCACGCCATCAAAGCAATCTGTAATGCATCCGTTCCATTACCAACGGTAATACAATGTTCGACACCCGCAAATAAAGCCAGTTGTTTTTCTAATTCATCGACTTCGGGACCTAAAATAAACTGCCCTTCATCAATGACTTGTTGTAGTCGCTTATCTAATGTTTGTTTAATCTTTTGGTATTGCTTATTTAAATCTAAAAATAGCATCTTTATCTCTCAGCTAGACACATTGTCTTTTTCTAAACGAAACAACTTCCCATCAATTAGTTGGTAACGCTGCTCGGTTTGTTTACATGTCGTCATCGCGTGACCTTGCAGTGGTAAATCCAAGCGTTCACCCTGCTCATTCATCCAGCCTATCTGGCGTGCCGGTACACCTGCGACGAGTGCATAATCAAGTACAGAACGATTGACAACAGCGCCTGCTGCAACAAAGGCATAAGCTCCAATTTCAATACCGCAGACAATCGTACAGTTAGCCCCTAGCGTAGCACCTTTTTTTACCCAGGTTTTTTTATATTCATGCTTACGATTGATGAATGCGCGTGGATTATAGACATTAGTAAAAACCACACTGGGCCCACAGAAAACTCCGTCTTCTAAAATAACGCTATCATAAACGGAAACATTATTTTGAATTTTAACGTTATTGCCAATAATGACATCATTCCCAATAAATACATTTTGGCCTAAGGAACAATCACTTCCGATTCTGGCAGCTGCGGAAACATGGGTCCAATGCCAAATATGTGAATTCTGGCCAATCTGTGCACCTTCATCAACAATAGCCGTTTCATGTTTAAAATAATCCATTTTGTTACTCTACACTTTCTACTTTTTCATTGTCGGTTAAACATTCTGGCGATGCTTCTGCTAACGGTAAATTCACCGTGATTGCTTGATCAGCCGCTCGCTGAGCAGCGACTAAAATCTCTAATGTTTTTAAACCCTCTGTCACATCAGGTAAAGTATTGGTGTTGTTTTCTAATTCATCCACTAAGCTCGCATAATAATAATAATGTGTATTTTCTAAGAATTCAGCCGTTTTCTTATTGGTTTCAGCAACAATAGCGCTTTCATTTAATGACGGATCGGCAAATTCCCAATGCACAATTTCATTACTGGCTGGCCCCATCAATTTAACGCTACCCTTTTCACCTAAAACCGTCAGAGAAGTTTCTAAATTTCTTGCATAAGCCAATGTACTTAGATTAAAAGAGCCTAAAGTTCCTTGCTTCCAACGTATATTTAATACACAACTATCTTCAGTCTCTATTTTTCTCGCTTGCGTTGCATATATCGCTTGTACAGCCTGTATTGGACCAAATAACCAATGTAGCCAATCAACCGTATGACTTGCTTGATTCATTAATGCACCACCATCTAAGTGACGTGAACCACGCCAAGGTGCTGCATCATAGTAAGCTTGTGGCCTTGTCCAGAAAACATTAATATTGACTTGAAAGATTTTCCCAAAACGCTGCGCATCAATCGTTTGCTTCAATAACTGCAACGCAGGATTAACGCGGTGCTGATGAACGATACGTAATTTCACCTTAGCTTTATCCGCTGCTGCTCGCATAGCCAAGCCTTCGTGCCAGGTAAGCGCCATGGGCTTCTCTACTATCACCTGTCTAGCATTGTCTATGCAACGAATCGTTTGCTGCGCATGTAGTCCACTCGGTGTACAAAGTATAACGATATCTGCATCGCTTTTTTCAAGCATTTCTTCTAGGGAAATAAAACCAGTAACGCCTAAGGTTTTTACATAGTTTGACAGCGCTTCAGGCTGAGAATCAACGATGGCAACGAGTTGGAAATGATGTGGAAATTTTAAAATCGCATTAATATGTTTTTTTGCTACTGCGCCTAAACCAACGATAGCAAGTTTAACCAGCTTGTCCATAAAAACGTTATATAACCTTTAAAAATAAAAAACTATTTTTTAATCTAAATCGTATCTGGCACATACTAAACAGCCTCATTTAAGCTTTAATAATAGTATCTGCGGTAATATCATGATACTTACCACGTGTATCTACAATCAATTGTGCATTTTCACGAATCATATCGTAATCAAATTCAGTATGGCAGGTTGCTAATATAACGGCGTCATATTGTTTAATGGTTTCAACCGATAAATCTAGACTCGTCATGTCATAGACTTTGCCATGATAATCATTAAATTTAGGCACAAAAGGATCAGAATAATCCACTTTAGCACCCGCCTTAAAAAGTAAATCAATTAAATTAATCGATGGTGATTGACGAATATCATCGATATCCACCTTATAAGCGAGCCCTAGGAGCAAAATTTTACTATTTTGAATGGGCTTCCCATATTTATTTAAAGCTGATACTAAACGCCGAATAACCCATGCTGGCATGCTGCTATTGATCTGTCCTGCCAACTCTATAAATCGTGTATGAATACCAAATTCACGCGCTTTCCAGGTTAAATAAAAGGGATCGACCGGTATACAATGACCGCCAATACCTGGTCCTGGATAATAAGGGACGAAACCAAAAGGCTTTGTAGCTGCTGCATGAATAACTTCAAAAATATCAATATCCATTTCATAAGCGAGATGTTTTAACTCGTTCATTAAACCAATATTGACAGCACGATGAATATTTTCTAATAATTTTGTAATTTCAGCCGTACGTGTTGAGCTAACTTTAACGACACGCGAAACGACTTGTTCATAGAGGGCTTCGCCTACTGCCAAACAATGCGGTGTAATCCCACCACAAACTTTCGGAATAATTGCCGTATGAAAATCTTGGTTAGCCGGATCTTCGCGTTCTGGAGAAAAAACAAGGAAAAAATCTTCACCTAGTTTAAAACCACATTTTTCAATACGTGGCTGAAGCTCTTCTTCCGTTGTTCCAGGATAAGTCGTACTTTCCAATGAAACAATTTGACCTTGATGTAAATAAGGCAGTAATGCCTCTACACTGCCTAATACGCAGCTTAAATCAGGTTCTCGATATTTATTCAGGGGAGTTGGCAAACAAAGAATCAACGCATCGACTTTGCTCGCTTCTTCGTAATTCGAAGTAGCTTTAAAACCACGTTCACGCGCAACAATTAATTTATCGTTACTAATGTGACGAATATAACTTTCGCTTCGATTAAGTGATGCGACTCGCTCATCGTTAGTATCAAATCCTATCACCGAAAAACCAACCTCGGCAAAACGCAGCGCCAGTGGTAAACCCACATAACCCATACCAACAATACCAAGCGTAGCCTTACGTTCTTTTAACTTTCCAATCAATTCCGTCTTAAACATACATGTTTCTAATAACTATTAAAAGTTTAAGATAATATTTCGGCATAATAAGTATCACGTTTGAGAAACGTTGTAAAGATATTTTACAATCTTAGCAGCTGCATCTCCTTCTCCATAAAGCGTGCTTTCATCGCCGCTTTTTTGTATAGATTGTGCTACATAATCCGCAAGCAAATCAAAATTTTGGCTAGTACATAAAGTGTTCCATTTTGCATTTATTAATTCCGGCCATTCCGTTTCATCACGTACGGTAATGCAGGGAACTTGGTAGAAATAAGCTTCTTTTTGTACACCGCCCGAGTCGGTAATAATCAAGCTAGCATATTTTTCCAACTGACTCATTGCAAGATAACCAACCGGTTCGCTGATGATCAATGAAGGCGGCAGTGTGTTCAAAAGTCCTTGTTTTTCTAGGGCACCCCGCGTCCGTGGATGCAGCGGAAACACAAGCGTATATTTTTTTGCCAGTGTTAAAAGACTGTGCATTAGTCTTTTTAACTTTATTGGATCGTTTGTATTTTCTGCGCGATGAATGGTCACCAGTAAATAAGCTTTTTTTTCTAGGTTTAATGAAGTAAAAATAGTATTTTTTTCATCGCTCGTTTGCCCGTAGTATAGCGCCGCATCCAACATCACATCGCCGACTAAAAATAACTTATCCTCACTAATCCCTTCTTTTTTTGCATTCTCTACTGCCGTTTTTGTGGGACAAAACAATAAGCTGGATAAATGATCGGTTATGACTCGATTAATTTCTTCAGGCATTTTCCGATTAAAGGAACGAAGTCCTGATTCTATATGTGCAATAGGAATATGTAATTTTGCAGCTGCCAATGCGGCTGCCAAGGTAGAATTCGTATCACCATAGACTAATAAATAATCCGCCTGCTCTTGTATAAGAATTTTTTCAAGTTTATGTAACATAAATGCCGTTTGTTCGCCGTGTGGCTTCGAGCCAACATTCAGAAAAAAATCGGGTTTTTCCATGTTTAAATCTTGCAGAAAAATATCCGACATATTGTGATCATAATGCTGGCCGGTGTGTACTAAACATTCTTTATATCCCGGGTATTTTCTTAACTCCCGGCTAATCATTGCGGCTTTAATAAACTGAGGACGCGCACCGATCACTGAAATAATTTTTTTCACTTTCTTTATCCTTTATTAAATTTATAAAAATAATTAATGACGCTTCATCTTATCAATTGCTTAAAATTTTTTCATACAGCGCTCGTGTCCGGTCAATCATTAACTGATTGGTAAAGTTTTCTTTAGCATAGGCATAAGCCGCTTCTCCAAGCGTTTGACATAAGCACGGTTCATGGTAAAAACGCTCGATGGCTTTTGCCAATAAAGCAGGCGATCGAGGCGGTACTACTAAACCCGTTAGACCATCCTGATTAACTCTATGAGTATAATTTGCTAAATCACAACTAATAACCGGTTTAGCGCAAGCCATTGCTTCTAATTGTACAATCCCAAATGCCTCATTTTTCTCAATAGAAGGCAAGCAAAATACATCGCAAGCATGATAATAAGCGGGTAAATCCTCTTTTTTCACTTCACCCAGAAAAAAAACTTGTTTTTCCAATTTCAATTTTTTAGCTTGCTCTTTAAGCACTTGGGTCAATGGACCCTCACCGCCTAATAATAAAATAAGGTTAGGCGATAGTTGCGCCATCGCTGCAATCAAATAATAAAATCCTTTGTAGCTTACATGGCGACCCAAAGCAAACACAATAAAACGGTTAAGAAATTTTTGACGAATAATATTAATTTTTTCTTTATATTTATAAGCAATAAAATAATCCAGCGTTATTCCATAAGGTATGACTTGTATAATATTTCGTCGTCTTGCTACTGCAAGCTGTCGTGAACTTTCAGCTAAATAAGCCGTAGAAACAATTAGTGCACTGGCTTTATTTAATAAACGGTTAATCCAAGGTTGATAAACCCGCAATAAATGCTTTTGATGAATAACATCACTATGCCAACTGACTATTCGCTTCACAGAATCAGGTAAAACCTCTGAAGCAAAATGTGCCATAGGGTTTGGTAAATGCAAATGTACAATAGAAAATTGATAACGTTGTTGAAGCTTTTTTATAAGGTAAGGCATCGTCGGACAAAATGGTGTGCGCGCTAATAGACCCACTAATGGAACACTCACTTCTAAGTAATTCAATTGTTCTATGATTTCCGTTCTAAAGCTATTATTAGCTGCCATCTTTAACAATTGAAAAAAAGGACTCAATCCTTGTAATAAATTATCAACAGCGGTTTCTATACCTCCCATATGCCAATGAGAAAATTTTCCTAGATGTAAAATACGCTCCATGAAGTTTAACCATCCTATATATAGATAACTTTATACTATTGATATAAAAAAAACTCTGTGTTTCAATAATCGTTCACACACCAAAGAAAATAATATCAGGAAGCGAAGTAAGGATAAAAGAAGCTACTATACTCACAGCAATTGGATTTTTGGCAAGGCACCGCAAAAACGAAGCAACCGGCGTGTATATAACATACATGCGAATTGCGAGTTAAGCAGCAACGCAGCCAACGCTTCAAGTACGAAGAGTATAAATTCAAGGATGAAGTCAATGCTAGTCCCTGTGATACTATCTGGCGGAAATGGTTCCCGACTATGGCCTATTTCTCGCGAAGCATACCCTAAACCGTTCATTCGATTCAACGACTCACTTTCATTACTACAGACAACCTATCAACGCGCACTGAGTATTCCTAATGTAAAACAAATGGTTACTGTCACTCACGCAGAGCATTATTACCAAAGTAAAATGGAGCTTAAGAATCTACCTCTAGCCTCTCAAAAAGTACACTGCCATTTTTTACTTGAACCTATTTCACGTAATACAGCGCCAGCCATCATTTTAAGCGCTCTATTTGTACAAGAATTAGTTGGTCTTGATGCTACTTTACTTATCTTACCCACCGATCAAACCGTCACGAACCAACACGAGTTTAATTATTGCGTAGAACAAGCGGTTCATTTAGCCCAACAAAATCTATTGGTTACTTTTGGCATCATTCCAAACCAATCAGAAACGGGCTATGGTTATATTCAATATTCTACTTTACATCCAGGTTATAAGGCCTATCACGTAAAAAACTTTCATGAGAAACCATCGCAGGAAGAAGCAAATTTTTTTATTAAACAAGGTAATTATTTATGGAATTCGGGAATCTTTTGCTTCTCTGTCAGTACCTTCATTAAAACCATCGAAAAATATAACCCTGAACTCTATCTTCAAATATGTCACTGTTGGGAATTAACTAAGAAAAGTATTTTCTTTAAGAAAAAATCGATTGATAAACTCTATTTAGACAAAGATAGTTTTTATCAATTAGATAACATATCAATTGATTACGCCCTCATGGAAAAAGCAAAAAATATAGTGGTCATGCCTACTGATTTTGGCTGGTCTGATATCGGATCATGGGATTCATTCAGCAAACTATTAAAATCGGATGAAGGTGGTAATCGTACGATAGGCCACGCCATTTTACAGCAGTGCCAAGACACGACTATTTATAATCAAAACCCCTCAAAGCGGCGGGTTATTGCAGCCGTAGGTCTAAAAAATTTAATTATTGTTGATACTTTTGATGGCCTACTGATCGCAAAGAAAGATCAAGTGCAAAATGTTAAAGATATTGTTAAAGAATTAAAAGAAATTAAGCATGAATCCTACCAGACACATCAAACGGTAGAGCGGCCCTGGGGGCATTATACGGTGCTTGCTCATGAAAAAAATTATAAACTCAAGCGGATTATCATTAATCCTGGCAGTAGCTTGTCTTTACAAATACATCGTCAACGCAGCGAGCATTGGATAGTTATACAAGGCGTAGCTACCGTACAAAATAATCAATCCCACTTTACTTTAAAAGAACAAGAATCTACTTTTATCCCTGTAGGGAATAAGCATAGGCTCAGTAATGAAACATCAACCACGCTTATTATCATCGAATTACAATTAGGATCCTACTTAGGTGAAGATGACATCATTCGCTTAAAAGATAACTATGATCGTAACGATCCTATAATTGAAGAAGAAGTTAGTCTACTTGAATAACTGCGCCTTAAGTATAAACCTTAGTTTCTATCGTTTGAGGTGTATTTTTCCAAAGCTTCCAGGGTGCTTTATCTGAAGCCCAAAGTTCCTCTAAAGCATTTTTATCCCGTAAAGTATCCATAGGGTGCCAAAAGCCTGGATGAAAAAAAGCAGATAATTCACCCTCTATTGCTAAAGTTTCAAGTGGCTGCTTCTCCCATACGGTATCGTCATTCTCAATATATCGAAATACTTTAGGCGACAATACAAAAAAACCACCGTTTACCCAAACACCATCTTCCTGTGGTTTTTCTTTAAACGCAGTGACTTTTTTACCCACAATATTCAACACACCAAACCGACCTAAGGTTTGTACTGCTGTTATAGTCGCTAGCGTATTTTGTTGCTTGTGATAATGGATGAGTGCTTGAATATCAATATCTCCAAGACCATCTCCGTAGGTAAAACAAAAGTCTTCATCAAGTAGGTAAGGAAGTGCTCTTTTTAAGCGTCCTCCCGTCATCGTGTGCTCGCCTGTTTCAACTAAGGTTATTCGCCATGGCTCAGCATTATTTTGGTGTACTATCATCCGATTTTGAATCAGATCAAACGTGACGTCTGAAGTATGTAAATAATAGTTAGAAAAATACTCTTTAATAAGATAACCTTTATAACCTAAGCAAATAATAAAATCATTGATACCTTGCGCTGAAAATATCTTCATAATATGCCAGATGATAGGTTTACCACCTATCTCGATCATGGGCTTAGGTCGCAAACTAGTTTCTTCGCTAATTCGCGTGCCTAAACCGCCGGCTAAGATAACAGCCTTCATAAGTCTCCTGCCTACTATTTCAATAGAATAAGTTCTTAGAAAAATAAAAAACCTGTGCGCTCGATCATCACGAATCATTCAACCCAGATTGATTAACGGCGATCCTACAATGATTATCTATCGAGTACAAGAATATCCCTGCATAACTAAACTTTATCGAAAAAAAATTATCCCCATTAAAAAATTTAATTTTAACTAAAAGAATTTAAAACATTTTTATAAACACTCACTGTATTTTCTAGACATAATTTCCAAGAAAATTGGCTAGCTTGGGTAAATCCTTGTTGCTTAAGCTTTGCACGCAAATAATTATCACCTAATAATTGCTGTAATTGACCCTTTATTGTGTACACGTCAAAGGGATCCACCAACAATCCAGCTGAACTCACTACTTCTTGCAGAGATGAAACATTCGAGGCCAACGTAGGAATACCGCTGGCCATCGCTTCTAATATAGGCAATCCAAACCCTTCATAAAGTGATAGATAGGCGAATGCATAAGCACCTGAATATAAAAAAGGCAAATCTGCACTGGGAACATAACCTAAAAAAATGAGCTGTTCTTTTGCATGTAGTTGGTTAATTAATGCAATTGAGCTAAATCTTCCCCACCCTTTTACCCCCACTAAAACTAATGGATGTTTTTTGCGCTGTTGTTCCGGCAGAGTACTAAAAGCCTGTATTAAACGTTCTAAATTTTTTCTTGGCTCTAGCGTTCCAACACTGAGCAAATAAGATTTATCTAATAAACCATAGCGCCGTATCACCGTATTGATATCGCTTGACTGCCTCGGCCTAAAAACATCCGATACACCATGATAAATAGCACTTATTTTTTCTGGTGGTATTTTAAAGTAATCAATAATCTGGCGGCGTATAAAACAAGAGCCCGTAATAATATGATGCGCATTTTTTAAGCTTCTACCCAAATAACGTAATAAAAACTTTACTCGTTCTACTGGATGATATTCTGGATAATATAAATGTGATAAATCATGCACGCTACAAATTTTAAGTCCGGAATAAGGCCTTAAAATATAACAAGGCTCATGGTATATAAAATTTTCTTGCGCTAAGCGACGTGTTTTTTTATTAAAAATATAATTTCGGTAATAGTTTAGACCGTTGTAACTACCCACCCAAGATCGGATCACCTTTTTTATTTTTGCTTGAAAATATTTGTTTTTTTTAGAGTAATCATGCTTATCTGATAATACGGGTAGACAGGCCAGCTGACTAATAGCTGAATGTGCTTGCAATCCCTTCTTCAAATAATGGGTATACCAACCAATACCGGTCACAGGGTATTTTAAAGTATAGGTGCTTAACAATACGTTCATCAACTACTTAAGCGCTGTTAATTGTAGAATTAACCCAACATATCTGTAAAAGTAATAAATAGCCACTCCATATGGAATTACGATTCAAGCTTTGCTACTATCCTTCCTTATCAAAGGAATGCATATGACAATCAAAGCGTTAATTACGGGAATCACCGGTCAGGATGGCGCCTATCTTGCTCAATTTTTACTCCAAAAAAACTATGAGGTTTACGGTTTAGTCGCACGACGAACCAGCGATAATCTCTGGCGCTTACGTGAACTCAATATTGAAACGGCTGTTCACTTAATTAATGGTGATATGATGGATCCCGCTTCTCTCATCCGAGCCATGGAATTATCAGAAGCCGATGAAGTCTATAACCTTGCTGCACAAAGCTTTGTAGGAACCTCTTGGGAACAACCGAGTTTAACTGGACAAGTGACGGCACTCGGCGTGACTAACCTCTTAGAAGCGATACGCTTAACCCATCCAAAAGCAAAATTTTACCAAGCGTCCAGCAGTGAAATGTTTGGCTTAATCCAAGCCGAAAAACAAAATGAAAAAACGCCTTTTCATCCACGAAGCCCTTATGGTGTTGCCAAAGTTTATGGACATTGGATTAGCGTTAATTACCGCGAGAGCTTTGGCATGCACGCTTCTAGTGGCATTTTATTTAATCATGAGTCGCCATTACGTGGCTTAGAATTTGTTAGCCGTAAAATAACGCATGCAGTGGCTAATATAAAATATGGCACATTAAATAAACTCTATTTAGGCAATCTTGATGCTAAACGCGATTGGGGCTTTGCTCAAGATTATGTTGAAGCCATGTGGTTAATGCTACAGCAAGAACAGCCTGACGATTATGTCATCGCAACCGGTTGCAGTACCACTGTAAGAGAATTATGTGAGCTTGCTTTCCAAGAAGTTGATTTAGATTATCGGGATTACGTTGTAATTGATCCTAAATTATTTAGACCCGCTGAAGTCGATATCCTACTAGGCGATCCAGAAAAAGCTAAAAATAAATTTGGCTGGCAAGCAAAAACAAACTTGAAATCATTAGCAAAAATAATGGTACAAGCCGATGTCAAGCGAATACAAACTAAAAGCAATCAAGTTTGCTTTTCTTAATAATCTAAAACCTAAACTTATATTCACAGCAATAGGATTTCCAGCAAGGCGCCGCGAAAACGAAGCCACCGGAATGTATACATAATACATGAGGATGGCGAGTTAAGCGGGAACGCAGCAGAAAATTCTAGCGCGAAGAGTATTAATTGTTTTTACTCATATGTACTTCTTGTACATATCCGCCACAGGAGATATTCCGAAATAAAGGGATAGATTCTACCCAAGGTTCTAAAAATTTAAGTATTTTGGCTAAAAAATCAGGGCAAAACATAGGCACTAAGCAAACATATGCCGATTTATTGATAATCGCACCCTGCTTAACAAAAAATTTATCGAGCTTTTTAGGAAAAAAAGATTTTTCCTCATGTCGAATATGATAAGAAGAAAATTTTTCAAGTATTTTTAAAACAGGATTATAACCATTTGGCTCTAAAATAATAAGTCTATCTGCTATTTGACAGACTCTTTCAATCGCCTTCTCCGGGTGATACAAGTGATGCAAAACACCTCGGAGAATAGCGATATCATAGCGTTGATGCAAAGGAAGATCATAGATATCCATAACCTGAAACTCAACGTGACTAAATTGAGCAGTACTTTTCTTTGCCAGCTCTATAGCAGCTTCACCTGGATCGATCCCTATAATAGATTTTGGCTGTAAATCGATGATCTCTTTAACAAAGGCACCATCCCCACATCCAATATCAATAATTTTTTTATCTTTGATACTGCCTAATAATTGATGAATTGCTTGGTTATTTCGATTAACCGACAATTTACAGGATAATTTATTCGTGTTGGTATAGAGATACCCGTTATTAGAAATAATATCCTCGTTAAAAGCAGATATATTTCTTTCGCGCATAATAAAGATCTCCCTAACTTTCAATAAAACGCATCACTATTGTGTTATTTTACCAAACGACTCTAGCATAGTCTATCGAATAGATATCAGCTTATTGGCTTTATAGCGGTGCAACAACGATCTCTGTCATAATACCTCTATTAAGTAGCATTCTGATTAGAAGTTTGTTACTTTATTCAATGGATTGATAAGTTGAAATCTTAACTATATGTAAGTTAATTATGGCCATGGAAAGACCGACTAAACATCAACATGTCATTAATGGCGTTAAATGGCTAATATGCATAAACAACGCGATTAAACACTATTTAACTAAACTCATTAAATTTTGTTTACTGGGTATTAAAAAAATAATAAGCTTTTTTAAAGTTATTATTTACATACTAAAATATATACTGCGACTAAATTTATTTTACGCTTATATTTTATTAAAAAAAAGAATACCTGCTAAAATTAAATTAAATATAAAGTATAAATTCTATCGCTATCCAACACTGATAAAATGGTCGCAGCATCTACGGCATTGGCTCAAACTAAATCAGAGTTCCAACGAAGAGTTACTTCCCGATAAAATTATTTTATTTTTATTGGACGCACTCATTATAAAGAGTTTAATTTTTTTTAAAAAAGAAAAATTTAGACTTGCCATTCTACAGAAATTACTTATAAATTTGAAAGTAAAACAACAACTTCAAACTTTAATCTATAATGATGGTAAAAGCGTACAAAAAAAACCGTTAGCTTATTCATCTTTTTCTATAGAAACCCTTAATACCCTCTCTAAGACGGCACAATATATCTATATGGATATACAAAGAGCCATTCTTAATCATGAAAAATAGTCATAAAACACATTATGAAAATTGTTATAGATTTACAGGCGGCACAAAGCGTCAGTCGTTTCCACGGTATTGGTCGATACAGTCTTGCGCTTACAAAAATGATAGCGCAGCAAGCGGGAAATCATGAGATATGGCTAGCTTTAAATAGTTCATTTCCTGAAACCATTGATGCGTTACGCGTTGAATTTAAAGAACTAATACCACCTGAGCGAATAAAAATATTTGAAACCCTGCGTATTATTGGTGAATATGATCCAAGCCAGGCGGCCAAAATAAAAATTTCCAAGAAATTACGTGAAAATTTCTTAATTAATTTATCACCTGACATCATCCATATCAGTAGTTTATTTGAAGGTTGGATGGATAGCGCGATCACCTCTATAGATAATTTAAATAATCATGCCTTAACCAGCGTTACGTTATATGATCTCATACCGCTTATCAATTCAGAACGTTATTTATACGATGATAAAATTACTCGCTTCTATTTTAATAAACTACAAGAAGTAAAAAAAGCTAATTTATTATTAGCTATTTCTAGCTCAGCTCAACAAGAAGCTATTCATACCCTCTCAATTTCTCCAGATCGTGTCATTAATTGCTCGGCAGGTGTTGATGAGAAATTTAAAGTTTATACTGTTTCTAAACCGGATCGCCTCGAAGTAGAAAAAAGATATGGTATTAACCGGAAGTTTATTTTTTATGTAGGTGGCTTTGATCTGCGTAAAAACATTGAAAGCCTTCTTGAAGCCTATCGTCTTTTAACGAGTCCGTTGAAAAAAAATTATCAATTAGTTATTACGGGAAAACGGCTAGAACACACCGACTATGAAGCACAATTGAGAGCACGATTTAAACTCAGTCACAATGAGCTTATTATTACAGGCTATATACCGGACAACGAATTAATTATCTTATATAACTCGTGTAGTTTATTCGTATATCCTTCTTTACATGAAGGATTTGGCTTGCCTATATTAGAAGCGATGGCTTGTGGCGCTGCCGTCATTTGTTCCAACTCAAGCAGCTTGCTCGAACTCATAGGATGTACACAAGCATTATTTGATCCCACAAAACCAAGCTGTATTGCAAATAAAATAACGGCGGTCTTAACGAATAGCGCTTTGTATTACTTTCTAAAAGAACATAACCAAAAACAAGCAAAAAAATTCACCTGGGCTGCCACGGCCAAAAAAGTGCTCACTAGCTTCGAAAAATTACAGGAAGATAAAAAAAATCAGCACATTAAGTCGCATCACATCGCTTATTTAAATGCCAGCCATACTACAAAAAAAATGGCTTTTGTTTCTCCCCTCCCACCTCAAAAAACCGGTATTGCTAACTACAGCCTGCAACTATTACCAGAATTAGCACGTTTTTATGAGATTGTTATCATCCTAGAAAAAACCCAGATCGATAATAAATGGCTAAAGAGTAATTTTACGATACAAGATACGCATTGGTTTACTCAACATGCCCCTACTTTTGACGTTATTCTCTATCAATTTGGAAATTCGCCTGCACATCATTATATGTTTAAGCTACTAGCCGACTATCCGGGTATCGTCGTATTACATGACTTTTTTTTAAGCGGTTTAGTGCATTATGCGGATGTGATGATGCCGAGTGAAAAAGATTGTTTTTATCGAGCACTCTATGAATCACATGGTTTTTCTGCCTGTCATTATCAAGTAGAAAAAGGCAGAGAAGCCACACTGAGTCGCTACCCTTGCAACTTAGCCATACTAAAACGTGCTAGAGGCGTTATTGTACACTCACAACATGCTATTAATTTAGCATTTAAATGGTATAAATTTAAACAAGAGACACATATTCGTCAAATTCCACAAGTACGCTTAAAATTAACCGCTATCGATCGAGAAACGGCCAGAAAAAAACTTAAATTATCGAAAGATGACTTTATAGTCTGCTCCTTTGGATTTATTTCACCCCATAAATTAAGTCAGCGTATCGTTTCCAGCTGGTTAGATTCCTCTCTTGCCAAAAGTGCTAATACGCATTTAATTTTCGTGGGTGAAAACCATGTGGGTGATTATGGCGAGCAATTAACATCGCAAATTAATGCTTCTAAATTAAAAAAACAAATACAGATTACTGGTTTTATTGAGCTAGAATTATTTGAAAGTTATTTAGCTGCTGCGGATATGGCTATACAACTACGCGAAACATCTCAAGGCGAAACATCCGCCTGTATTATCAGTTGTTTATCCTATGGCATCCCAATGATTATCAATGCGCACGGCAGTGCTGATGAATTTCCAAACAACGTAGCTATAAAAATAAAAGAAAACTTTACCAATAATACCTTAAAAGAAGCGATGAATCGGCTTTATGAAAACACTCTACTGTGCGAGCAATTCTCTGAAAATGCACTCGAATATATTAATAAAAATCATCATCCGACAAAGATAGGTGAAAAATACCAAGAAGTCATTGAGTATTTTTTACGCTTTAATCCCATTTCTAGAGAAAAGCACCTTATTAACGACTTAGTAAAAAACAAGCTTTTTGAGCTGGAGGACGAAAATATCCAATCCACCGCATCAATCATTGCAGCTAATCGTCCGTCTATAGGCTTAACACAATTGTTGGTAGATATATCAATACTGGTACATTGTGATGAAAAAACAGGGATTCAGCGGGTTGTACGCGGTATTTTAGTTAATCTTCTAATCCACCCCCCGGAAGGCTTTCGCACAGAACCTATTTACGATAATGGTAAAGGGCAATATTTTTATGCCCGACGTTTTACGAGTCGTATTTTGCAATTCAGCGATACGATCCTGCAAGATAGTGCGGTAGAAACTTACCCAGGGGATATCTTTTTAGGTTTAGATTTTTGCCCAACGACTATTCCACATTCTAAAACGATACTCTCTCACTGGCGTAATAGAGGCATCAAACTTTATTTTATGCTCTATGATATTTTACCTATTTTAAGACCTAACTTTTTTCCGATACAAACAAAACCTACTTTCAGTACCTGGTTAAACACCATCAGTGAAATAGCTGACGGGGTTATATGTACGTCTAGACAAACAACCGATGAATTTTTGACATGGCTTTATAATGCTTTACCAAATAGGCTTGTCCCATTAAAAATAAGCTTTTTTTATCTTGGCGCCAACATAGCACCCACTATTCCATCGCTAAACCCTCATTTTGAAAGCAATCCATTCACTATAAAAACATCACTCAGCTTTTTACTGGTAGGAAGAATTGAACCTAGAAAAGGACATCTTCAAACACTCAATGCTTTTAATCAACTTTGGTCAAAAGGACAGGATGTATCTTTAATCATCGTTGGACGCCAAGGTTGGATGGTGGAAGAACTCATGGCAACCCTACTTCGGCATCCCGAATATGGAAAACGACTGATATGGTTAAATAATGCCTGCGACAAAACGCTAAGCGCGATCTATCAACAGGCTAGCGCCTTAATTCTTGCCTCAGAAGGAGAAGGTTTTGGTCTTCCTCTCATGGAATCCGCTCAATATAAATTGAGTATCATTGCAAGGGAACTACCTATTTTTAAAGAGTTAGCAAAAGATAATGCTTTTTATTTTAATGGTTTAACAGCCCATGATTTATCACGCGCTATAGAAGATTGGATCGTATTACGATCAAAAGGACAAGAGCCTAAAGCCCACTCTATCAAATGGTCTACCTGGCAAGAAAGCAGCCAAGCACTCATTGATATTTTATTAAATGAGCGCTGGACAGATTATTACACGCCCAATACCCGCAACACTTATGATCCTCATTTATTAGAAGAGACGATGACATGAAACGAAATATCTATATTGACGCTAAAAACTACCTGATTACAGGTGACACAGACTATTTAGGTACGCGAGGAGAACACTTTGAACCAGCAACAACGCATCTTTTTCAATGTTTTTGCGAGCAACACTTTCAGGTGTTAGATGTTGGAGCAAATATCGGCCTGACTACCATCGCATTAGCTAATATTTGCAATACAGGAAAAGTAGTCGCCATTGAACCTATACCGCGTGCTTTTCAATTTCTAGAAGAAAATATAACAAACGCGGCACTGAAAAATGTAAAAATAGTTAATTTTGCGGTTGGTGAAAACGATAGTCGCGTAATGATGCAAGGTAAAGATGACTTTTTAGCCGGCTCATTCATCGCTGAACGCTATCAAGCCGATAGCGAGCATTTTTCTATCACTATTCCCATGAAACCTTTAGATGAAATATTTGATTCTTCTGAAATAGAACGTGTAGATTTTATAAAGATGGACTTAGAAGGCTATGAGCTTTTTGCCCTGGCGGGAGCACGGAATATTCTGAAACAATTTAAACCGATGGTTTACCTTGAAATGAACCATTGGTGCCTCAATGTTTTCCACCGCATTAGTCTGCCCGAATTTCACGAACGACTGCTTGATTTTTTCCCCTATATCTTTTGTATTGATGGGGATTCTTACCTAGATTTCTCAGAATCGCGCAATTTTCACCATATTGCTCACGAACATTTGATCAAACTGAAATATTGCAACCTCATTGCTGGTTTCGATCGCGCTGAAATATTAAACCGGTTAACGCAACTAAAAAATCACCTTAGTCTTTTATAAGCGTTATACGCTTAACTTGTAAATTAGCATGTCCTAAAAACAAGGTGCGTATTTCAAAATTATTATTTGCTAAATCCAGGGGTACCCGTAAGCTAGCTTTCAGCTCTGTTAATTTTCCTTCGGTACCCATCAGTGGACCGCTCGAAAATATCATGCCTCGTTTAGCTAAAACACTATCCCACGTACCTACTTGCCTATTAACCAATGCATCGCTGGAATAAACAATAGCAAAAGAATAGTGTCCTGCCGGCAATGTAATATAGGGTCCAAACGTCAGATAGCCTACGGCATCTTTTTCTGTTGCTTGCCTACTATCAGAAATTTCACTCTTTAAAAATTGACTGGGCAAAAAAGCAGCTTGCCAAGTAAATTGATCCTGCTTTTTTTCAAAAAAAGGCACTTTTAAGGTGTCTTGAGGATAAATCAATATTTTTCTGTCTTCACAAACCACTACTTTTTTCGCCTGTCCATTAACGCCTTGGATAAACTTTTCATCCAATCGCAAAGCAGGCAATACGCTGGTGTTTACAATAGCAAAACTATAAGCAGGAACAAATTTCTTCAAATTGATCGCATTAGGAAATGCGACTAAATTTGAAGAAACGGGCACAAGGTCTAGGCTAGTTTTACTCAGCATTGAAATAAGATTAGCGTCCCAATATTGCGCTATTCCCTTATGGCCATAGCCACGTAAGGCCTGATCAATACAGGCAATAAAGCTTGGATAATAACTTAATTTAACTTTAAATCCCGGCTTGCTAAGCAACAGCTTTATGTTAAAAATAAGCAATAAGAAAAACACCGCGCCTAGCCATGCTAAGCCGTTATAAATAGCCTTTATGTTAACGAACAAACAATTTAAATAAAAAAACAGCAGCACTGGCAAAAAAAACACAGAAAACATATACCTATCTAACACATAGTTTTCTTTTGAGACTAAAAAGATAGATATAATCGCTAATAATGAACTAAAAATTATAAAATAACTTAAATACTGTTCTTTAGAGTGCAAGTCATCGCCATTCTTTTTATTAAAAATAACCCTGAATAACGATATAAAAGTCCCTGTATAAAATACAACCAATATACCCCATAAAAATCCATTAACATTCGTTTTAAATAGTTGTATCAACTGCAACCATTGCTTATGCAGGGAAGATAAAGAGATAGTATTAAGCGATGGATTATCCAGATAACTACTTAATACATCCGTAGGAACAATATGTTTTGTTAAAAGCGCCGCTATCACGGCGGCTATAAATGGAATACAGGCATAATAAAATGCAAATTTAAATTTAATACCTTTATTTACATAGAGGAAAAAATAAGCCACAAAAGCGGCACTGGAAAATTGTACTAAAAATAACAAATCTGACAAACTGCATAGAAAACTCAGCAAGATACCAATAAAAAACAAGCTTTTCCCTTTATAAGGGTCCGTATTATTGATTAGATTCAACTGTATACCAATAAAAAAAAGACCCATAATGAACTCTCCCATATGTGCAGCGGGAATCATCGCGAGTTCATAAGGGGAAATATTTCTACAGCTGAACAAATAAAAAATACTGACTGACGAAAGTGCATAAATAATTGCTTTATTTTTGGTGAAAAGCTGCAAGTATGTATATTTAACCGCCAGATATAGTAGAATTAATTGCAAACATAACACAGCAAGAAACTGAAAATAGACATCTTTAAAAACAAGAAATACCGGAAAAAAGATCAAAAAATCAGGAAAAAAATGTGGCGCTGGTGATAAACTCCAATCCTTATAATGGCCGTGTTGTAAAAATAGATTTTTAAACACAGAGGGAAACATCAGAGAGTCTGAATTGAAAAACAATCCAATAAACTCCTGATTTAAATAGACCAAGCTCGTAAAAACCAGAAGTAACGCTAGCCAAAACAACTCAATAAAAACAATCGTTTTTCCTTTATAGCGCATTCAAATAAATCCATTAATTTAAATTAACTTAATACACTTCGCACTTGAATTTTCGGCCTTACAAGCTAATTGATTAATTGAGCGTATTTTTCAAATCCTTCTTCCACGGGCCCAAAATACTGAACGCATCCTTTTTCCAATAAAACTACTTTATTACATAGTCTTTTAATGGTCTCATTAGAATGAGAAGCTAATACTAAAATACTTGATTGACTAATAAAATCGCCTAAACGCGCTTGTGCCCGTTTTAAAAAAGCGGCATCGCCTACCTCTATTAGTTCATCCATCAGTAAAATATCAGGTTTTATACAGGTAGCGACTGCAAACGCTAAGCGTAATTGCATCCCGGAAGAATAAGTACGAACCGGTGCAAATAGATAATCACCTAATTCTGTAAAATCAGCGATTTGATCTAATTTAACTCGGATCTCTTTTCGGGTTAATCCTAATAATAACCCCCTTAACATAATATTTTCATAGCCGGTTGATTCTTGATTAATGCCTAACATGACATTCAGCAAAGGAGAAACATTGCCTTCATAATGAATCTGCCCCTGTATAGGCTCATAAATCTTAGCTAATACACGCAATAAAGTACTTTTTCCTGCGCCATTATGACCAATAAGACCCACACGATCACCGTGTTCAAACTTTAAACTAACCTTGTCTAAGGCTTTAACCACAACCATATTGTCATTATTATTTAAAGCCCCACCCGTCGTTAGACGCAAAAACTGCTTCTTTAAGGAACGAGCATTGAAATTATAAATAGGAAAATCAACTGAAACTGAATCGAGTCGTATAGTAGCCATAGCAACCCTTTTTATAACCAATAAGTAATTCTGGCGCGATAACGAGAAAATATCATAAAACCAAGCACTAAACCGATTAAAGTGATAAATAGCGTGGTGTAAAGTGTATAGGATGAAGGGAGACTTCCTAGGAAAGGGTTCCTAATTAACTCCATAAACTGAGCAAAAGGATTATATTTAACAATATACTGATAACGCTCAGGCAGTATAGTCGGTGACCATATAATAGGCGTTAAAAAAAATGCAACTTGTACCAAACTAACAATTAACTGCACAATATCTCTAAACCGCGTTCCCAAAATAGCCAATATGACGCCATAACAAATTCCATTTAACCAAAGAATCGCTAAACTTATGAAAATAAATAAAGAATAAAAATTAATTTTAACCTTAAAAAATAAAATGATTGGAATAAGAACAATAATATGATGAAAAAAAATCATAAAACATTTAGTAACCGTACGAAAAACAAACACGGAGTAAGGTTGTTTCACTTGCTTGATAAATTGTTCCGACTCAACAAAAATGCTTGCGCCTTCGGTTAGCAAAGCAGAGATAAGACTCCAACCTAAAATGCCCACGGCAAGAAAGGGATAATATAGAGATAAACCCATCTTAAACAATCTTCCATACAGCAGACCCATCGTATAGATCGTCACCGCCATACTCAATGTAATCCAAAAAGGTCCTAACGTAGAACGGCGATAACGCAGTTGAATATCTTGCCACGCCAGTAAAAGCCAAATACGCCATTGTTTAAGTCCATCGTAAATATCGGCTAAAGCAAGATAGTAAATTGAATGTGGAGAACGACTAACCATGATATTCCATTGCGTGATTATCTTTATAAAACTTTTTAACTCCGCACAATATACGAGCTTTATATAACGGTCAACCTACTCATCCCGAATGGCGTTAATTCGCCTCGTGATAGCTAATCAGATATAATAAGCCTGTTTCTTCGTGAGGAAAACTTAAAATGGATTTGCCCTTTGCGTTACCACCCACCCTAGAAAATGGACCCTGCCCTTTATGGACCGGTACAAAATTCCTGATTGGAAATGAACAAACAAATGTATTGCACTATAGTACAAATAATAAAGGTTGGAATGATAATCTAACAAACTATGCGTTTGAAGAAGTCACCGACGCTGATTATTTCATGCATAAAGCCTCTAGAATGCATACACTACATCAACTTAAAGCGACATTGAAACACCCTAAACCTACTATTTTAGAAATAGGTTGCGCAACGGGGTTTATGTTAAAAGAAATTTATGCCACGTTCCCCAAAGCAACCGTGATTGGTTCTGATGTTGTTTATGATCCGCTTTTAAAACTAGCGGGACAATTACCCATACCGTTACTTCGCTTTGATTTATTACAATGCCCATTGCCCGATAACAGTATCGATGCCATTGTCTGTCTCAATGTCTTAGAACACATAGAAGACGATCAAAGCGCATTAGATCAAATCTATAGAATTTTAAAACCAGGCGGTGTCTTTATTATTGAAGTACCGGCAGGCCCACATTTATATGATATACACGACGAAATGTATATGCATTTTCGACGGTATAAACTGACTCCACTATGCCGATTATTAAAACAAAAATACTTTACCTTACTCAAACAATCGCACTTAGGTTTTTTTATCTATCCTGCTTTTTGGTTAGTCAAACAAAAAAACAAACGCTTTCTTGCTCAACCTGAGGCAGTAAAACGCCAATTAGTAGAAAAAAGTATTCGTCAAACCGGCAACAGTAAAATCCTTTCCAAGATGACGGCATTGGAGTTGGCATTAGGTCGCTTCATATCATATCCCTTTGGGATTCGCTGCTTAGTCAGCTGTATTAAATAATAAATAGCCACGGTCGAAACAAAGTTCCGACCTCGCTATGATGGGTTTCTACTATTTTTCAATAATATGTTGTAGATCGGCGGCTGGCTGGTGTTTCTGATGTTGTAATCTTGTCGCTTCAACAAAACTAACAAACAATGGATGTCCATCACGTGGATTTGAAGTAAATTCAGGATGAAACTGACAACCAATGAACCAAGGATGATTTTTTAACTCAATCATTTCGACTAGATTACCATCTGCTGAACGCCCTGAGACGATCAAACCGTTTTCTTCTAATTTAGGTAATAGTTGATCATTCACTTCATAACGATGTCGATGACGCTCAATGACACTATCCTTTCCATATAAAGCTCTCGCCTTACTTCCTTTCGCCAAGCAGCAGGTTTGTCCACCTAAGCGCATGGTACCGCCCAAGTCAGAGTCTTTATCACGCTTTTCATACCGTCCTTCAGGTGTCACCCACTCGGTCACTAAAGCAACCACTGGATAAGGTGTTTGGTCATCAAACTCTGTACTATGCGCACCTTTTAGCCCCACATGACGCGCAAATTCTATCAGTGCTGTTTGCATGCCTAAACAAATTCCAAGATAAGGTATGCCATTTTCACGTGCGTATTGTGCAGCCATGATTTTTCCATCAATGCCGCGCTTACCGAATCCTCCAGGAACCAAAATAGCATCTAAAGGTTCTAATAATTTAGTGCCTTGTTGCTCTAACGCTTCGGCATCAATATAAACCACATTCACATAGGTATGCGTTTTAATACCCGCATGAATTAAGGCTTCGCTTAAGGACTTATAAGAATCGGCCAAGCCCATATACTTGCCAACCATCCCCACTTTCACTTCGGCTGTAGGATTTTTTTGGGCGGCTACGACTTCTTCCCATTCCTTTAGATCGGCGGGTGGATAATTTAGGCCAAATCGCTTGAGCACCATTTCGTCCAATCCTTGCTCATGCAACAGTAACGGCACGCGATAAATGTTATCCACATCTGGTAATGAAATAACACCCGCTCCCACATTGGTATATAAAGCAATTTTTTCCCGTGCTTGCTCTGGAAGTTCTTTTTCTGAACGACAAATCAACATATCCGCTTGTATACCAAACGATCCAAGCTCTTTGGTCGAATGCTGAGTAGGCTTAGTTTTAATTTCACCGGCTGTGCCAATATAAGGTACCCAGGTTAAATGGATAAATAAGGTTTGCTGATTGCCTAGCTCAATACGCAATTGACGTATCGCTTCTAAAAATGGCAATGATTCCATATCACCGACCGTTCCACCAATCTCGACTAAGGCAATATCCGCATCATCCGCACCCTTAACAATGGCCTGCTTAATTTCATCCGTTACATGCGGAATAACCTGTACCGTGCCCCCTAAATAATCACCACGACGCTCTTTACGCAGAACACGCGCATAAATTTGACCCGCCGTAAAATTATTATTTCGCGTCATTTTAGCACGCACAAAACGCTCATAATGACCCAGATCGAGGTCGGTTTCCGCCCCGTCTTCGGTGACAAAAACCTCGCCGTGTTGATAAGGGCTCATCGTCCCCGGATCAAGGTTTAAATAAGGATCCAATTTAAGTAGGCTAACTTTAAGACCCCTCGATTCTAAAATAGCCCCTAAAGAAGCCGCCGCAATACCCTTCCCTAAAGAAGAGACCACGCCACCTGTGATAAAAATATACCGCGTTGTCATTAAGGGATATAAACCTCCGAAATCAAATGATCATTTAGCCATCGTGTCAAACAATTTGCCAATAAGGCAGCCGCTTCGGTTTCGCCCACTAAACCGCGCGCACAAACAAGCTCACATACATCGGCAAAACAAGAACCTGCAGAGAAGGCTGCAAAAACAACCGCCTCTGGTTCTGTCAAACTATTAGCATAAGACTGTAATTCCTTGCGCCAAACAATGCAATACGAATTTTGGCTTGTAGGCGTAGGAAACGCTGTTTTTTGCACCAGTGCTTTCCACAGTGAAAACGTATTCCACTGAAATGAGAAGTAGTGCACCGAGGGATGATATTTAAAGCAGAGCGAAGGCCAATTTTGCAGAGGCATTTTTGCTAATGCCGTTGGGTCTAAAAATTGCGCATCGGCCGCCTCTAAACTAAGGCTTAAGGCGCTAATAATTTGCGCTAATTCACTCAAATAACCCTGCTGTGGCTGATGCTGAAGCAAAAACTGAGGCAGTTGCTTAGTAAAATCACTGATAGAGTAGAAACGTGAAGGATATTCATCAAGATAGACCTCAGATAGCTCAGTAAAAGCATCATCACCTAAGTAATGATGTAATGACGCGTACTCTTTCTGTAGCGCATCGATAAGCCGCCAACGATAGCCATCCGCATAGACCGCCAAACGTTCAGCGAGCTCACCTTGCCGTGGCAGCACTAATTCATTGGCAATCTGTTCATCATCCTCAAGCAAATGGCGCTGCAAAGCAGCTTGTAGACTAGCTAATGAAGACATCTTCTTCTTTCCATACAGTTTCTGCGATTTGTTTTGCCTGCTGTAACTCGGTTAATAATTCTGATAGTACGGGAATATTATCATCACGTTCTATCATCGTAGAAACCTTACCAAATCGACGCAAAGCCGCCGCATACAGTGACCAAACAGAATCAATAATAGGTGCATCGTGCGTATCGATTATATAGCTTCCGAGATTTTTATGGCCCGCCAAATGAAATTGGCGCACACGATGCGGTGGAATCGCATTTAAATAATCTAAGGGATCAAATTGATGATTAACTGAACTAACATAAATATTATTGATATCCAATAAAATAAAACAATCCGCTTGTTCTGCAATAGCCGCTAAAAAATCCCACTCTTTCATCATGGATGCTTGATATTCAATATAACTCGATACATTTTCTAATAATATTTGTCTTCCCAAAAAGTCCTGTACTTTTTTAATTTTACTCACCACATGATTTAAACTTTCTTCAGTATAGGGAAGCGGTAAAAGATCATGCATATTGAACCCGTGAATGCCTGTCCAACACAAATGATCGGATATCCATGCCGGTTGTATTGAAGCCGCTAATGCCTTTACTTTTTTTAAATACTCAAAATTAATGCCATCGCCACTGCCTATAGACAACGACACGCCATGCATCACTAATGGATAGTGCTCACGTATACGATTAAGGTAGTAAAGAGGTCGGCCACCCGGCACTAAATAATCTTCGGTAATCGCTTCAAACCAATCCACTTTAGGACGGCTTTCTAGAATAGCTGGATAATGGGGTGCGCGTAGACCAAGACCGAAGCCAAGAAAAACTTCATCCATCTTAAAAATTTAACCTACTAAAAATTTTTTATTCCCATCGAATGGCATAAAAAAAGCCGCGTAGTTTATACGCGGCTTTATTCTACACACACTGTTTACTAATGGAAAGCCATTAATAAACTATAAATTAATTTTTATGCGCTCATTTGTGTTTGTGTATTTTCTGCACTGCATCGACGGTGTTTTTTATGTTTTTTGTGTTTTTTGGTTGGGCATGCGGATTTACAGCTACTTGTACATTTACAAGTGTTGCAGGGTGCTGCACAAGGTGTTTCACAAATTGGCGAATTTTCAGGTATGTTACGCGCGCCTGTAGCACAACCAGAAAGTATCATAGCAGCAGCAGCGGCAGCAATAACGAGACCAGTCTTTTTCATGATCATGATCATCTATCCCCTGTAATAAAAATGGATTAAGAAAAATTTTTCTGTTACTAAAATCCATCGTGCTACAAACGCACGCTGCAACATCTAGTAACAACTTAGTTTTTATACATAATTGCTAAAGAATGCAAGTATTTTTTAATTTTCACCCAGTAAACGTGCAAAAACTAAACTATTTTTCTTTTGCGAAAGCTTATATCGTAAATAAAGTAGACTTATAAAATACAGCACAAAAAGAATGATAAATCCACTAAACGCTATCCCTTCCGCCAATTGGTAATGACAAGCTAATAAACCAAACATACCTAACACTAAATTGCTAGCCCCTAAGGTGATACTTATTTGTGCAGGTGTCATATTTAACTCGACTAACAAATGGTGCAAATGTTGTCTATCCGAAGAAAAAATTGATCGCTTTTTGCTCGCTCTATAAAGCATGACGGCCGTTGTATCAAATAAAGGCAAGCCCATAATCCATAACATCGTCACTGGCGTGACGGTTTGTGTTCCTGACTGCGACAGTTCAATTAAAAACCAAACTAACGCAAAGCCTAAAAACATACTCCCTGCATCACCCATAAAAACTTGCGCATGTACACGCGCGGGTAATCGAAAATTAAACACTAGAAAAGCTAAAACCGTTGCCGCAATTAATAATAAAATAGCCAGCGATAAAAATTGTCCCGTTATCACGGTGCAAACTATTAGTAGTATTAATTCTGTTAGTACTAAGGTCCCTGCCAAACCATCCACACCATCGGTCATATTAACCGCATTGATAATACCCAAACCTGCTATGAGCGTCACTGGAAGACTATAAATGCTTAAACCTATGGGCTTATAAAAAATTAAATCACCCAAATGCGTTAACTTTACGGCACCCCAAAAGTACATTAATAATAATGCAAAAATTTGTGCTAAAAATCGACTTTTCGGTGAAAGCTCATGAAAATCATCCAGTAGTCCAACGAAAACCAACACGGCGGATCCAGCAATAAAGCTACGATAATGCTGTAAAGAAATCGGCAAGGTTAATAGCGCTGCCAAAAAGCCCATAAACATCGCTAAACCGCCTATTAAGGGGGTATGATTTTGATGATGCTTTCGATCATTTGGTACATCAACCAAACCAAGACGTAAGGATAAAGGCTTAAGTAAAAAAACGCAAAGTAACGTGACGAAAAATGCGATACAGGCAGAAAATAAATGCATTATTTTTATCCTTTACAATGCAAGCCCGGCTTCTACAGCATCTTCCCTAAACATTTTTACTGTTTCTAAAGAAACTTGATTTAAATCTTTACCAATCCATTCTATTTTTTTAAAAAGCCCACCGGTTAAAGTTATAATCGGACAATTAACCTTAGCCGCTTGAACCACATTAAATATTTCCCTGGGACTTGCCCAAATAAGTTCTTGATTAGGTCTTTCTTTCATAAGCTTCACTGCGTTAAACATTAAGGGCACCGGATCGATTCCTGTATCAGCAATCCGCCCGGCAAACACTGAAATATAAGCCGCTGTTTCGTCTCCCAACGCATCACTCACTGCTTTAACTTGTGTTAAGGTTGTCAGCGCCGTAACATTTTGCTTAATTTTTTTCTTGGCTAATAGGCTAATCAAATTAAGCGTGGATTCTCCCTGCGTATTACTGACAGGAATCTTAACATAAACTTGTTCACCCCATGTGCTAATGGTTAAAGCCTGGTTATACATCTCACTTAAATCATCTGAAAAAACTTCAAATGAAATAGGACGGTCAGGGATCGCGGTTAAGATATCTAAACGAAAAGAACGATAATCATAAACGCCTGCTTTTTTCATTAAACTAGGATTCGTTGTAAATCCTTTAATGAGTGGATTTTGATAAAGACGTAGCATTTCTTCTTTATCCGCGCCATCCGCAAAGAGTTTGATAGAGAATGCGTCTAAACTCATTTGATTTATTCCTTTATAACGTTGTGTCTATTCCTGAGTCACTTAGTACTTATTCCACACTCATGGTTTCATTCAGTGATTCCCATTTTGTTTCAGTCATTTTTAATTTCGGATGTGAAACAATTAAATGCCATATAACGGCCTGAAAAGCCTCAGTATGTGGCGTAACACGTACATTATTAACCGTAGGAATACAGATGCAAGCATGTGCTACTTGCGCGGTATAACCGCCATCTCTTCCTACAATACCTACAATTTTAGTCCCTATGGTTTGTCCGTACTTTAAAGCAGTGACTAAATTAGGGCTAATATTTTCTGCCAAATTACCTCCACCTACGGATAAAACAAATAACATATCTTTAAAAGACAAACGGCTTATTGCCAACCAATTTGCAAAACTAGATGACCAACCTTCATCATTAGTACGAGCAGTTAATTCAGCCACATTATCCGTTGGTGTATACGCTTCTATCCCTGCAATTTTTCTAAAATCATTAACGGCATGCGAAGCATTGGCGGCACTGCCGCCAATGCCTAAAAAAAACAAACGTCCTCGTTTCTCACGTATTTCTACTAAAAGATCAACGACCAAATCAATAGCTCGTATATCTAAATGATCAATGATTTGCTTCGCTTCAGCTAAAAAGTTCATTATAAACATATAAAATCCTTTTTTGGACTTAACGCCTCATTAACTCCACTTCTGTTTTAGGTTTGAAGGTTAAACCAATGCAGAGGTTACACCAAACAAAGGGAAGAAATTTAAAGGGAAAAAATTGACGCGATTCTAAATTAAAATACTGCAGAATTTCTTCTAATACTTCTGCCGGTCTATTCACATGCTCTCGTTTTATAAACCAGCGATAAGGCTGTTTATAACGTTTTTCAAAGAATCTTTGTCCTGAAATTTTTCTAGCCAGCTGATGCGCCATACCACCTTCGCAAGGAATAACAACAGAAAAGATGCCTTTATGCTTATCACTGACTCTGTAAATTTCTTTAATAGCGGCAGGTAAATTAGGTAAGTGTTCTAATACATGAATAGCAATGACTCTATCAATCTCATTATCATTAATAGCAATTCTTTCTTGACAATCACCTACCTGCACAGGGATATCTGGATGATTTTTTCTTATTTCCTCGGCCATATTTTCCCTAAGATCCAATGCGATATAATTAACGCGTTGCTCAGCCGATAACTTTTCATAATAAAGATGTTCGCCCCGCCCTGCTCCTATTTCTAGCGTTTTATTAAAATCTTTTGTACTATTATTTAGGACATAATGATTATTAAACTTCTCATACAATTTATATTTTTTTGGCGCTATTTCATGCCAATACTTCATAAAATCATCACTGATCCACTTTTGCTCATCGGTTAGTTCGGGAAAAACCTTAGGCCACTTCGTTGATATATTATTCAAAAAAAACCTCCTGGTGCGTCAAATAATGGGCCATATCCGCTAGCCCCTGCATTGAACCTATTTCATAAAATCGATTATAAACCTCAAAAGCAGCCAATTTCTCCTGTAAAAGTAGTGTTTTATATAAATCCGCTAAATCAAAGCTTTTACGCTCAGAAATAGGATTAAAAACAACGCTATTAAATAGACCTAATCCATAATCAATATATTTCATCCTCGCTGTCGTTATTTTTTTATTGTAATCAATTATTTTTTTAGATTTAAACTCGATATTACTTTTATCGCCTTGATTATTATTTTTATATATCGTCATCAAAGCTGGTTTATTTTGTTGTAAAAAAGATTGCTGAATTCGCTTATAATCTATCATTAGATAGCTATCGCCATACATGACAAAAAAGTTCTCTCCTAATAAGGGAAGTGCCTGTTTAATTGCGCCGGCTGTTCCCAATAAATGATTACCATCCCATGCATAGCGAACCACTAAATCAAATTGCTTACCATCCTGTACATACGCTTGAATCAAACGACCTAAATGGCCAATGCACAAAATAATTTCTTTAAATCCTTCATTTTTAAGTAAACGCAACTGATGGGCGATAAAAGGCTCTCCCTTTACTAATAGTAAGCTTTTAGGCAGTTTTTCAGTCAATGGCCGCATTCGCGTCGCCATACCGCCTGCTAAAATAGCAATCGGAAACAAATCCTTCACTTTCTCCTTAAATAAAAAATCAACTTTTAGGATTGTATAATTAATTTTGTTCCTTCAAAATCAAAACTAAATCTAACTTCATGAAGTCCAGCTTTTTTCATGACTTGACGTAATAACACTTTATCTTTGACATAAAACATCAAAAATCCACCGCCGCCCGCACCAATTAATTTTCCCCCTAAAGCGCCATTATTCAATGCTAACTCGTGCCATGCATCAATCTGTTGATTACTCATATTTTTCGAACGATGCTGCTTATAACGCCAATGTATGTTCATTAATTCAGAAAAATGCACTAAATCGCCTTCTTCCAATGCTTTTTTACTTTCAAAGGCCAACTCCTTAATAAAATGTAAATGTTCCATTATTTTCTCTTCTTTCAATTTGCTTCTATCATCTTGTTCTTTAAGGATAAGAGAAGCTGAACGAGAATAGCCCGTAAAAAATAACAGTAAATTTTCTTCCAAGTTATAAAGGGTATCGTTAGAGACTTTTAGAGGAAATGCAGTAACCGTACCATCGTTTAAAAATTCAAAACAAGTCAGCCCGCCATAGGCAGCAATATATTGATCTTGTTTGCCTATAGGCTCTGCTAATCTCTCTAGTTCAATATGGCACGCTTGTTCCGCCAACTGTTCGGGATGCACCAGGTTTTTTTTAAGTGCATGTAAACTTTTCAAAAGCGCCGTCGTAAAACTACCCGATGAACCCAATCCAGTTCCCGCTGGAATATCAGCCATGCTTGAAATTTCTAAATGCGGTGCTTCTATGCCAATATATTTTAATGATTCTCGAATAATAGGGTGTTGAACATCCTCAACATCCTTCACTTTTTCTAAACTAGAGTATTTAATAATTAACTCGTCAACAAATGTTTGGTGCAATGTAATATAAACATATTTATCAATCGCACCTGCAATTAAAAAACCCTCGTACTCGCTATAATAAGAAGGGAGATCCGTGCCTCCTCCGCCTAATGAAACGCGCAGTGGGCTACGTGTAATAATCATAACCGGATTCCTTGGCTATTTGTTCTACAATAGCTAAAGCCGCTTGCGCATCTGATAATCCAGGACTTGAATGTCTATCATGTTTAATATCATCCAGTAATGCACTAAACTCACGCTGCCAAGAATTATCGCCCCGCGGAAACTCCCAAATCGTCGTTTCAGGAGGACCTAATTCAGGTAACATTTGATAGAACGAAAGACGTTCTATGCCATAACTACCACCTAAACCTTGAATCTCAAGTTTTGCTTTTTTCCCATAAATTTCAAAGGAAAAAAGATTTTTCCACTCCGTGCAACTGGCATGTAAAAAGGCTGTTTTTTTATTGGGTGTTTTCAATAAAATAAATCCATTATCATCCACTGCACGATCCCAATAATACGTATTAGCAAAACCATTTATTTCAGAAAATTCACCTAAAAACCAGCGCGATAAATCAACCAAATGAATACCTTTGTCCACTAGCTCTCCGCCACCTGATAATTGTGGATTAGAACGCCATTCCTTATCATAGCCCACGCGCCCGCCATGCCCATATCGCGCTCTAATAAACATCAGTTCGCCCAGCTCACTCGCTTGAAATAATTCATACGCCTTACAAAAGGCGTTATGGTAGCGATGATTAAAGCCCACACGTACCCTAACGTTCATTTTTTTAGCCGCCTCTATAACGGGTGTTAAATGTCGGCTAGCAATCGCGCCCGGCTTTTCAACCAATACATGGTTTCCTGCACTGATAGCCGCCAAACTAATCTCAGTGAGTACTTCATGTGTCGTTGCAATAATAACAATATCGACTTCAGGTTTTGTCATCACCTCTTGCCAAGTATCAAGCACTTCGCATTGCGCTACACGACTGGCTAAACGCTCTGCCCGTTCCCGATGTGTATCAACACAAAATCGTAAACACCCCCCCGCTAAATGATCGGCTCGCTTATTACCAATCAAACCACAACCAATAATAGCAACATTCATTAAACATTCTCCTTTTGTTTTTTACACCGCTTAGGTTCAATTCTACGTAACGTATAAGTATCTTTTTCTGCAATACGGGGGTAATACTGATGTAAGGATTGCCAGGGATCCCAAACCGCACTAATCAATTTACCCGTAATACCTTTAGTTTTTTCAGACGCAAGATACACACAAAGTTTAGCCGCTAATTCTAAAGAAGAACCGCCACTCTTTTTCTGAGTCAGCGATTTTTGATAGAAACTTTTCCCTACCTTTTTGCTGCCTGCTTTTAGTACTTGTTCTAGAAAGTCAGTATTCAATGCACCGGGCGATACTGCTACTACATCAATATTATAAGGCTGTAACTCAAGCGCTAATGTTTCTGAAAAACGTACTAAACCTGCTTTTGAAGCAGAATAAGCCGTAAAATTTGGCATCGGTTTAGTCGCGCCACCACCTGAAATAATAATAATTTTTCCTCGTCCTTGTTTTTTAAATAACGGAACAACCTGCCTACATTGAAGAACGACTCCCTTTAAATTTGTATCGATTGTTTTGCTCCAAAGTTTCCAGTCTACTGACTCAAGCAATCCAATCGGGCCATAGATACCTGCATTAGCAATTAATATATCGATAGATCCTAAACCTATGTGTGCTTGCCTAACAAAATTGGCGACTTGCTTAGGGGAAGAAACATCGGTAGGGACCGCAATAACCTTCGCTTCATTTAAAGCAATTTTTCGTAGTTCACGTTGTTTTTTTAAGAGTAACTCTTTATTTCTTGCACAAATGGCAATACTTGCACCGGATTGCAAAAAAGCACGTGCAATCGCTACACCTAAGCCTTTACTCGCGCCACTAATAATTGCTTTTTTATTAAGTAACGGCATGACTAGCTCCTAAGGTATAATAATTAATACCTTGGACATCTTTTAATTGCTGGCTTAACAAACCGCCAATATCAAAAATATTAGGTTCTAGTAAGGTAGCAATCAGTCTTTTCATGTCAGTATTTACAAACTCCGGGCATTCTGCCCCTATAACCACTGCATCGGCTTGATTAAAGGCTGACGCAAGATCGTTTTGTAAAGAAATAACGGTTGCCAACTCAGTTGATAAACTCGTTATCAACGGATCATAAGCGCTGACTACAGCCCCCTGGCTATCTAACCAAACACCCACACGAACTGCTAAGGAATGCTGCAGTGCGTTTGTGCCTGGCTTATAAGCAAGACCTAAAATGGCGATTTTTTTTCCTTTAAGCTGTTTAAATTTTCCAAGCAATTTTTGCTGCACCCAATCGCTATGCCTTCTATTACTTGCTAAAAGCGCTTCAAATAAAGGCGTGGATACTTGTTGCGCATGACTTGCCTCAAGTAAATACGTCACATCGCGCATTAAGGTACTACCTGAAAATCCTGAACCTGCTGATAAGTAGGCTAATGGCCCTATTCTTTTATCTGTCTTTAATCCCTTTTCTACTGATTTAATATCTACCTCTAACGCCTGGCATAATGTCGCTAACTCATTGATAAAAACGATTGAAGTCGCTAAAAAAGTATTAATCGCATGTTTTGTCATCTCCGCGGATGCCATTGACATCCAAATGATTTTATCTGCGATGGGATAGAGTAATTTTTTTATTTGTGCTTTGATGTCTTCAGATTCTACGCCCATCACAACGCGGTCGGGATTCATGAAGCGAGCTATAGCACTGCCTAAACGTAAATTTTCTGGGGAATAAACTAATCTAATTTTTTTATCTGGATCGATTTTTTGAAACAGTGTCTTCATTTCCCGCGTTGTCCCTACCGGTAACTGTGAAGAAATAATAAGCAACACATCTTCTTTAAAATAAGGAAAAAGCTTTATCAAACGATCTTTAATCAGTTTAACATCCGCCAATCCATCCGAATCAACCGGTGTATCGTACGTTACCCAAATGATTTCTAAATCCCCTAAAGAAGCAGGATCATCACTAAAAGATAACTTAGTTTTTTTCTCAGCTTCGCTGATATATTCAAGTAAATTAGGTTCATAAACAGGCAATTTCTTTTGCTTAAATTCAGCAATACGCTCAGCATCCTCATCATATGCGGTCACAGTATGATCCAGTTTTGCTAGACAAGCGGCTGTCACGCAACCCAAATGCCATAAACCTACTACACCTATTTTCATACCTTCGCTTCCATGCAATGAGAGTTAGACACTAAGTCATCAACTGTTTTAACGATAGCTTCCTCAATTCGGAGTTTTGGCTCCCAACCTAAACCACGAATTTTACGGCAATCTAAAAATATAAACGGGTTATCGCCAATCCACCCTCGCTTTCCACCCCTATAATCTAATTGCGGTGAAAGGCCTAAGGCTTTACAAATCCAGCGAATTGAATCATTAACTTGGCAATAATGATCCGTTCCTAAATTAAAAATATTGATTTTTTCGTGTGCTTTTTCTAAAGCGATAAACATCGCATCAATACAATCGTGAATGTAAAGATAGGATTTTTTTTGCTCACCATCGCCTAAAATTTTTAATAGGCTTGGATCGCTGTAGAGTTGCTTATAAAAATCAAACACATGACCATGGGTATAACGTTCTCCCAAAATAGATACAAAACGAAAAATATAGGATTGCATTGCGAAAGCTTCGCAATAGGCTTGAATTAAGCCCTCGGCCGCTAACTTGGAAGCACCATATAAAGAGGTTTGTATAGGAAAAGGCGCGTCTTCTGGTGTTGGAATCAACGGTGCTTCGCCATAAATAGAGCCGGTTGATGGAAAAATAATCCGCTTGATAGCTTTTATTCGCATGGCCTCCAGCACATTAAACGTGGCAATGGTATTTTGTTTTAAATCTTTATCGGTATGATTAATGCCACCACGTACATCGGCATTGGCTGCGAAATGAAACACCGCATCACACGCCGCAGGCATGCTTGCTAGTAAATTTTGAAAATCCAATACATCATATTGGTTAAATTTAAAATAAGGATTTTTTCTGGCTTGTATTAAAAACTCAACACGACCCGTAACAAGGTTATCATAACCAACTACCTCATGCCCTAAAGCAAGCAAACGATCAACCAAATGACTGGCAATGAAACCCGCACAACCTGTAACAAAATAACGCATCCATCGCCCTTTGTTTAAAGATTTTAAAATCTATAACGAAATTTCATCAACCATACGTGCCTCTGTATCAGCGGTAGTTTTTTTTTCTACTATTTTATCAATGATATACAGTGGTCGTCTTTTGGTTTCATCATAAATACGCCCTACGTATTCGCCCATTAACCCTAAAAAGAATAATTGTATGCCTGAAAAAAAGGTAATGATTAAAATAGTAATAGATAATCCTGGTGTTAAATTAACACCGATCAATTTTTGCACCACGAAAAAACCACCCAGTAAAAAACCAAATATGGCTGCCGCTATTCCAACCAGTGACATAATTTGTAATGGACGACTGCTAAAACTAATTAGTCCGTTTACCGCCAATCTAAGCGCGCCTATAAACTGATTGTAATTACTTTTTCCTGCGTATCTAGCATCCCTATCAAACTCAATAGAACTTTGCCTATAACCTACAAATGCAATTAAACCCCTCAAAAAACCATGACTTTCATTCAAACAACGTAATTTCTCAATAACCCTACGGGTCATAATTCTAAAATCACCGGTATTACGGGGAATAGATACCTCGCTTAACTTAGCAATCAAAAAATAGCCTGTATAAGCAATTAATTTTTTTATCCAAGATTCACCTTTACGTGAGCGACGCGTTGCATAAACAACATCATAACCACTCTTTAATTTTTCATACAATGGTTGAATAAGTTCCGGCGGATCTTGTAAATCAACGTCAATAACAACGCATACGTTCCCCTTACAGTTAAATATGCCAGCCATGCTTGCGGCCGGCTGACCGAACTTTCTTGAAAAAATTAATAATTTAATATTAGGATTTAACTCAATGGCTTTTCGTATCTGAATTTCTGAACTATCGGGAGAGGGATCCAAACAAAAAATTATTTCATAAGGAAGTCCTATATTCTCTAATACAGGTGTAATTCTTCGTAAGAAAATATTAATATTATTTTCTTCTTTATAAACAGGGACTATTACTGATAATTCTGTACTTGAATCATAGTCTAACATCATAATTTCCCTTTATACGCTTAGCACTTAATCCTTAAAATAGTTCAAATTTTATTTTTTCTATCGATCTGTAACGAAGCAACAAAAACGCCTAGCTTACGCACATCTGAATTAAAACCAACTTCGGCAGGAGAAATTGCTTCATTAAAATAAAGCTCAAATTTTATTAGCTTATCATCGCTAATGATTGATTGTGGAATAGTCATTTCACTGATAGGAAGTTTGTTTTTTATATCAAAGTGTAGATAACCCAAAGAGTGCTGATTCGCACGCACTTCCATATCTAAAATGGGATGCTTCTCAGTAAGAAAAGGCATCACATTCAACTTCAGTACTAAATCTGAATTAGGTTTTTCAGCTAGTCTAAGAAGAAATAAAGAGGAATCACCCACTGTCCACGTTCCTTTTCCTTCAGGTATACTAAATCCACCTAGAGGAAGCAAATAATCATTAAAATTACTTTCTGCCGTTGAAAAGTCAACCACGGTACCTAATTTATAGGCATAATCGTTTGCTATTTTTTGCAAATTTATCGCAACATCATCAGCAAAAGGGAATGGCAGCTTAGGAGCAAACACAAAAAAATTATCTACGTAAGCAAATTGATAGGGAGTTTTTATATTTTCTGCAGAGAATAGCCCAAATAAATTTTTATCATTAAAAACATATAAGGTGTCATTATCAAACTTACTCTGCAGAATAGAATCCATCAATAGCATTTTATTTTCATGGAGTCGTTGCACATCAGTACGTGCAAAATAACCCATATTAATTGACATATGATTTAGTGAGGCATAATAAACCAGTGGTTTTAAGCTAAATCGATAAAGCCCAGGTAATACATAAACAATTTTTTTATACTTCTTAGCCACTTTCCCCCAAAAAGGATTGCGCAATGATGAGTCATAGGGCTTTGCTTGACTTAAAAAACCTCTAAGCTGAGTATAGATATTGCCGGAATCAACGAGCTGAATAAGCAAACAAATAGCGATTAAGAGTCTAGCGGTATTTTTTTTATTATTTTTAATGACTAAATAAAAAATGAACAAATAAATCAAATAAAAAACGGGCCAAAATAAACGCCCAGAAGCCCTAAATACACCCAAAATCCCAGGCAGCTCATAGTGAAACAACTCATAGGAACCAAAAGCAACTTGATTGGATAATGCAAGTAACGTTAATAATGTTGCCGTTAGCAATAAAATACTGTTTTTTCTAAAAGCGCGCCATAATACATTGAATTGTAAAGTTTCTATGCCGCGTAAGAAGCCTGTTAACGCTAACAGCAGCATGCCAATACCTAAATACATGAATCCTTCAAAATCCCCTGACCCTCTGGATTGATTCTTCAATATATGCGACCAATCATTTATCAGGAAAGCGTCATCTCTAGGATTAAATAGCGATAAAAGATTCATTCGGTACAAGCCAAACCCACCTGTGGTTATTGCGTTAGCAGGAATCATGAAATAACCAGCTTGCCATATAATCAGCAAAACGAGAGTACTCACAAAAGAAATAGAGTACGCCATGTCTTTATAATTTAATTCGTGTATTAATTTTCTATGACCTACATCAGCCGCCCATAAAACTAATAACATGAGTAAAAGATAGGGATGCACGACTGCTGCAATAGCAATAAAAATGGGCCACGCTCGTTTACGAAAATGATCTGAAAAATAAAAAAAAATTCCGGCTAAGATTAACCACTGCCCTAAAAATTGTGGATGACCATGCAGACGACACAGAAAAGGCGGTGCTAATACAAAAAAGACACTGGCTAAAAATTTTATACCCTTATCGGTGGTTATTTTTGAGAGTAGTAACCAAGAAAAAACGGCCTGTAATATAAAACATAGCGATAGCCACAAACCCATATACTGGAATTGTTCGGGCAATAGATTAGAAATTAATTTAAAAGGGATTGCAAAAAGTAAAAGTGGTTCTGCATAGCTAAGAGAACCTCCGATCCCCATACCGTAGGGATAATTACTCGCTAAAGGACTTTGCAATAGAGGCGTATGTCTAAAAAATTGCCATGCTATAAAACTATTCCCTGAATCGCAGGTATTTAAAAGCCAATCTACGAAAGTAGGATCTATAATTTTCCCACCGGTAATAAAAACAAAAGCCGATATGCCTAAAAAAATGGGGAGTAATAAGGGAAAAGATTCTAAGCTAATTATTCGTGCAAACCAGAGAAATAAAGCGGATCGATTAGCAGCAATTTCATAATCCCTTTTCTCTAACATTGAATTATTTCCCTATGATTCAATGAAAATTAATATTTAATATTTTAATAACTCGTTGTTTTAAAACATTTAAACTGCAAACTGCATACTATAAAGCTTGGCATAATAACCATTTTTTGCGAGTAACTCTTGGTGTGTACCGGTTTCAACAATACAACCCGCATCCAACACTAAAATTTTACTGGCTTTTTCTACGGTAGAAAGTCGATGCGCGATAACTAAGGTTGTGCGATTGTGCATAAGCTCCTCTAATGCCGCTTGTATATGTCGCTCCGCTTCGGTATCTAAGGCAGAAGTCGCTTCATCTAAAATCAGAAAGGGTGCGTTCTTAAGTAACGCGCGTGCAATTGCAATCCGTTGCCGTTGACCACCAGATAGTAACACACCATTTTCACCAATTAAAGTATTCAACCCTTCAGGCATTTGTTGAATAAATTCCATGGCATGCGCCGCTGTTGCCGCACGTCTAATCATAGATTCACTGACATTACTTAATTGGCCATAAGCAATGTTATGCGCAATGGTGTCATTAAATAAAGTCACATGCTGCGAAACAAACGCAAATTGAGTACGTAGATCGCGGAGTTTTAATTCACGAATATCAATATCATCCAAAAGAATTTTTCCGGTGTAATGATCATAAAAACGCGGTAATAAATTAACTAAGGTGGATTTTCCGCTGCCTGAACGCCCTACTATAGCAATCGTTTCGCCCGGATTAACGTTAAAACTAATCCCCGCTAAAACAACCTGATTTGGCAAATAAGAAAAATTAACATCCCGAAATTCCAACGCACCTTTGACCGTCGATAAAGTATGCGTTCCTTCATCACGTTCTGGCTTTTCATCTAATAAAGAAAAAATACTCGTCGCTGCCGACACACCGCGCTGAATAACGTTATTAACGGCGGCTAAATTGCGCATAGGCTTTAATAAAAGCAACATAGCCGTCACCATCGAGGCAAATCCCCCTGCCGTAATATGCGTCAAATGGGATGTCGCAAGATAAATCGTAACCACAATGATTCCTCCCGCAATAAGTTGTACTGCTGAACTGGCTAAAGAACCCGTTACGACCACCTTTAATTCACGAAAACGGTTTCGCCCTAGTAAACTATTAAATTTTGTTGTTTCGTAATTTTCGCCACCAAAGGTGCGAATTACTTTATAGCCATCGATAACTTCTTCAGCCACTTGCGTCAATTCACTCATTGAATCTTGCACCGCTTTATTCAAAGTGCGCATACGACGGCTTGAATAACGCGCAATCCAAATCATCGTAGGCACAGTAATAAAGAAAAGGAAACTCAATTGCCAACTGGCCGTTAACATAATAATGACTAAGCCAATAATAAATGCACTTTCTTGCACTAATGTAATTAATGAATTGGTGCTTGCATTGGCTATTTGCTCAACGTTATAAATAATCGTCGAAAGTAATTGGCCGGACGTTGTATTATCGTAAAAAGTAGCTGGTAAGCGTAACAGTTTGGCTAACACTTCTTGCCGAATATGCATGACGGTACTTCTAGCAACCCGTGCTAAGCAATAACCTGAAGAAAAATTAGCCAGCCCGCGCACAATAAACGCAATCACTAAAATAAGCGGTAAATAACGTATAAAGTGCATATCTTTAGCGACAAAACCTTTATTTAATAAAGGCTTTAAAAACCAAATCAGACCTGCATCGGTACCCGCTAAAAAAACAGTGCCTATTACCCCTAATAAAAACCATCCCCAGTTACGGTGTAGATAGCGCAATAAACGACGATACGTGTAAAGATGGGATGTGGATTCTGTCATAGTGTAAAAAATAGTTTTGTAAATTCAAAGAAAGTGTCGTTGATTATGCTCGGACGAGACAAAAAACGTTGTTTTTTGTCCATCAAAGTGCAATCAAAGACACTTTCTAAGTTGCGGTACCACCCACGGTTAGTGTATCTATCTTCAAAGTAGGCTGTCCCACGCCAACAGGAACACTTTGCCCTTCTTTTCCACAACTACCAATGCCACTGTCAAGTTTTAGATCATTACCTATCATCGAAACCTGAGTTAACACTTCTGGTCCATTGCCAATTAAGGTAGCACCTTTAACAGGGCGCGTTATTCGACCATTCTCAATCAAATAGGCCTCACAAGCTGAAAATACAAATTTACCCGATGTAATATCAACCTGCCCACCGGAAAAATTCACGGCATAAATGCCTTTATCAACCGAAGCAATAATCTCTTCCGGCGCATAAGGTCCGGGCAGCATATACGTATTGGTCATTCTCGGCATAGGGAGACAAGCATAGGATTCTCGACGACCATTACCGGTAGACTGCGTTCCCATCAAACGCGCATTAAGTTTATCTTGCATGTACCCTTTTAAAATCCCTTTTTCAATCAGTATGGTTCGCTGAGTAGGCGTTCCTTCGTCGTCAATCGTGAGTGAACCACGTCGATTCGGTAATGTGCCATCATCTACCACGGTACAACCAGGTGAAGCGACACGCTCACCAATCCGACCTGTAAAAGCAGAACTTCCTTTACGATTGAAATCACCTTCTAAACCATGACCTACCGCTTCGTGCAATAGAACGCCCGGCCAACCAGGTCCTAATACAACCGGCATCGTGCCAGCGGGTGCTGGCACTGCTTCTAAATTTAAAATGGCTTGCCGAACCGCTTCTTTGGCTAAATCAACGGCAATATTATCGCGTATAAAATAATGATAATCCGTTCGCCCACCACCGCCAGCAAATCCTTGCTCGCGTTGACCTTTTTCTTCAGCAATCACACTGACATTTAAACGAACTAAAGGCCGAATATCCGCTGACATCGAGCCATCGCTATTGAGTACTAATATGGTTTCTTGTTCACCCACCAAACTCACATTAACTTGTTGTATACGCGGATCCATCGCCCGCGCCGCTTCATCTACTTGTCGTAATAAGTCTAATTTTTCACGTTCATTCAAGGATAAGGTGGGGTCAATGGGCTGGTATAAGGGGTTAATTAAGGGTTTCTTCTGCCAAGCATTCATGCGGCCATGCTGCCCTCTGCCCGCAATACTTGCCGCCATCTTAGCGGCTGATTGTAATGCAGGTAAGATGATATCATCCGAATAAGCAAAGCCGGTTTTTTCACCGCTAATGGCGCGCACGCCCACGCCCCGCTCAATATTAAAGCTACCATTTTTAACGATTCGATCTTCTAGCACCCAACTCTCTGATTGTGTTGCTTGAAAATAGAGATCGGCCATGTCCACCGCTGGACTGAGTAGCTGACTTAGAACGGTTTGTAACTGATTTTCAGTAAGACCCGCTGGCTCTAATAAAACTTGGCGGGCAAGTATAAGATTATTTTTGCTCATCATTACATCCTATCGTAGCCGGCAATAGGATGCAATTCATACGCATAGCTGCTAATTTTAAAACAGCATGCATGCTGTTTTTTTATACCTTATCAATCTCTCAATTGAATTTTCAATGCGCTAAAATTAAGTATTTTTTTGAATGTTTGGTTTCGCCCAAGATCCGGTTATATGATAGCTTGTCTCCGCAATTTTTTGCACCGTAGAACCCAATACTGCATTAGCAACCCAAGTAATAGCCCCGGCAATAGGACCACCAGCTAAACCGACGATGACGGGTAAACTCGATGTAAAATGCGGTAATACTTTAATCCTTAAATCATAATCTTTAGTCTGCAATCCAACACGCCCTACAATACTAATCGCTGCGACAGACCCTTCGATAGTGACATCGCGTGTAATCGCATTGCCAGCCCTTAAAGTAAAGTGTCCCTGCATGCTAGTAAAATCAAAACCCTTTGCCTGCAAATCACTAAAATCTAACTGCAAACGTCGACCTAAACTTTGCAAACTTAAAAAAGTTAGCAATCGACCAAAACCAAGTTTAGCTTCTGCACTGGATCCAATATCAACAATCTGACCATTCGCTGCATTAAAAGAAAAACTACCCTGTAGTCTAGCAAGATTGACGTCATAGGGCGCACCTGGCCATTGCAAATTGAATCGAATATGCGCTTGCTCAGCGCTAATACTAGCGGGTAATCCCCAACTACGTAAAAAACCACTTAAATCAGGACTATCTAATTGTCCTATGAATTCAGTTTTTTTATTTTCTTGTCTATGCCAAACACCATTGGCTATTAAATGATAACTCGTATTGCCTGCCTGTAATCCTCTAATGGCAATACCCGCTAAAACGGGACGTAATCTTAACTGTACTTTGCCAAAATCCATTTCATTGTAACGAACATCTTTAGCGTTCAAGTTAATCGCTGGAATTTGTTTAAAACTCCAATCACTGTGTGAAGATGACTCGGAACCTAAAATAAGCGAATCAAAATTTGCTTCTATAGCCTGATCTTTATTATTAGGAATTAAGACACTACCCTTGGCTGTTTTATTATTAATCAAAAATCGCCAACCTTTTCCTTCCGGGCTCAATAAGGTATCAATACCATCGTAGTTAATAGCTAACTGTGTTTTAGGTACCGATTGAATACCAATTTTAATCGGTTTATTCCAGAGTAAGCCCATTAAATTTTGGGCTTGCACACCCGTTTCAGACAAAGAAAATTGGCCTTTTAAATCATCGATTTGAATGTTATGTGCAGGAATATTGGCTTTGGCGTTTTGTGTTATACCTGTACCGGCTACTTTTAATTTTTCTTTTCCTGACTCCAATGGAATACTAAGCTGCAACGCTAACTTTAAAGGTCCTGTCAGCGCTAAGCTTGTTAAGCCACCCATATCTTTTGCTAAAGGTGTTGCTTGTAAAAAAGCCAAGCCTTTTTCTAATTGCGTATTAATGGTATCCGTTGCAATATGCAACATGGCTTGCACATGTGTTTTAATCAATGGGATATTCGCGCGAATATCCTTTAAATCCACACCAAACGTTTCTGCAGAATCCACCACCATCTGCATTTGACGGCCTGAAAAAACCAGTTCGCCATTAATATCCTGTAAATTTGGCCAACCAGATTCATAATGCAATTCGGCATTATGAATTGTTGTATCAATTAAAAAAGTACCGTCATTTTTGTCGAAGGGAAATTCAGAAAGAGCGCCTTGTAGTACGACACTACCATCGCCTTTACCTTTTATAATGGCACTATCTAACCACTGCACTAACTCATGCCCTACAAACGGCAATGGTAAATAAGCGCCAATTTGAGAAGGTCGCTTGGTTTTAACATGCGCTAACAAATTAATTTTTGGGCTTGTATCATTTGCCGGGATTAATAAACCCATTTGTCCATTCGCCGACGCATCGGCGTTAAATGCAGAAAATTTTGTTACTTTTATTAAGGTTGCATCCGTTGTACGTTGCCAATTTAACTCACTGTATAAACTATCAAGGTGAATGGGTGCTTTGAATAGTTTCTTAAAATCTACATCCAAATCCCTTGAATGCGTAACAAAAATTCCCGAAGTCGGCGTGATATGGGCATACGCATTTAACCCTTTAACGCCCGGTATTTTTTTCCAAGCTAAAAAACCTAAATTTTTTACAATGGCATTAACAGACCAGTTGTTATCAGATGCGGACTGCCATTCTATATTGGCAGAAAAAGGCATTAAGGTAAGAGGCGGTTGTCCGGCAATCTGTACAACACTGTTTTCAGTATGTGTGACTAAAGCCTGTATCTTAGTAAAATGCGCTTGCTGCCAATCTGACCAGAGTTTAAAGCTAGCAACACCCTGTTGAATGATATATTTTTTTGATAATAAAGCCATCCATCTATCGAGCAAAACGGCGTGTCCCTCAAGATAAAACTGGCCTTTTATATTATTTAGCGAAGCTTCTGCTGATCCTGTCATATCAGCAATTAACGTTAAATTCTCTGGCTCTGTTCCTATAGATTCTAATTGTGCGCTTACATAATGATGATTATTTTTATTTTCTATCGCTGCACTCAGTTGCATCTCAGGCCATTTTTCGCCCGATGCCGGATAATAGGTTAATTTTATATCTTGCAAACTTAATTGTGGCTCTAATAACCATCCTAAGAGTGCATTAATGTCATTAGAGGGATCCTTATCAGACTGAGCCAAGATGGCATTAAACCCATTGACGGTGAATTGATTATCTTTTGTTTGATGAATCACTAATTCGGTACCCAGACCTCTCACTTCACCTAATTTAATACGGCCTGTTAGAAGCGTTTTTAAAAGATTAATACCTACATCTAATTGTTTTATCTGGAATAGAGGCTGCGTACGTGAATCATTCCAAATAGTAACGTCTTCGCCCTGTAAAACGGGTCGTAACCCCCGCCAAATCACTGAGAATTGCTTGATCTGTACCGGTTTATGCGATAAATCAGCCGTAAAATGTTCAATAGTTTGCGTTTGGTGATTTAAAAAAGGCGTTAAAAGTCGACCCACAACGACAACCAGCGCAATAAAAACCAAACTACTGGCTAAAAAAACCACCGCAAAACGAGAGAGTGAAAAAAACAAATGTTTCATGCGCGCACAACAAAATGATGACAACCTAATTCGGTTTATATTGCTATGAACCCTAGTCTTAACGCTAGTGTAGAAAATGCTGAGGAAAAATCGAATGCTCAATCTAACACAGATAAAGTATTTTTAAAAAAATACTTTATTAAGCGAGTAAACTTATTAAAATTAGACCTTTCAGCCTATCCCTTGCTCAAACTCTAAACAATTATTAGCCGCGCGACTAAATAACAATGCCGTAAAGAAAACATAGAATGTTCCCTGGGTCACATCCAGCAACCAGGAGTTAAATAAACAACCTACCGCTATAGCGACGACCACCGCTTGCGCAAAATTTTTCGCAAACCAAGACAACCTAAAACTTTGCTGCCAATGCGATATAAATAAAGCTAATAACACGATAATACCTAATAACCCAAATTGAACGCCGATATTCAAATATTCATTATGTGGATTTTTGGTTAGCCATTCATTTTCTTTAGCGACTGAAGCATAGCCTTTAGTAAAACTACCTGTGCCTGTACCTATCCAAGGGTGTTTAGAGAATAACTGCAGGCTGTTCCTATAGAAACTTAAACGCAAGCCGGTTGAGGTATTCTCTTTCCCTTTATCATATTGTTGAATTTCTTGGTGTACTGTAAAAAAACGATCTTTAAAATGTGATGGTAATAGCAATGTGCCGCCTAATAAAAAAACAGACAGCAATAAAGCCACACTAAATCCCTTCCAGGAAACTTTCTGCCAGCTTAACAATAAAAGTAAGCTGAAAAAAACAACGTATCCCGATCGGCCTAGATTAATAAATAATACGTTAAATGACGCAAGTAAAAATAAAACAATAAAAACTAAACGCCATTTTTTATTTAAAAATGCCAGTAAAGAATAGGCATAACTGGTAAATGCTAACAAGAATCCCGTAAAGATATGATCTTTAAAAACACCTGAATCGCCACTAAAGCGATGCAAAATATCCCAACCAAAAAACTTAAGATAGGAAAATAATAAAGTTAGGGTTGCAGCCCATAAAAAAGCAAAAAACGCATAATAACGTGTTTTTTCATCGCTAAAAACTGAAAATAAAAAGAATCCTAAGAGAAACTTACTATATTTACTTAAGGTATATAGTTCTTCTGACCATGAGGCAACGCTATAGCCGATACGCACTATAAATAAAGAGAAAAAAACGATAAACATCAATGCCATACGATTAGTACGTAACACTTCAGCATGTTTTTTCCAATCCCCTGCGAGGAGACAACAAACAACACTGGCGATAAAAAAAACTTCCAGTGCGGCCGTTGACAACGGTAAAACAAAAGCTGTAATAATGGCAAAAATTTGACTTAAGTGCTTAAAACTATTCTTAAGACCCGATATCTTTGTAGCAAGGGTACTAGCAGACATGAATATTTCCTATAATTCTTTAGCGTGTGCTTGATATAAATAAATTAATTTTACATAGCGATAGAAAACGCCCATGGCATTGGAGACAGCTAATATAAATCCTTCTCGCCCATCCAGAAAACCTAGACGTATGAAATAACCGCGAATAAAGCACCACGCGCCATGCAAACCTGCTTTAAGCACACTGGATTTTTTACCACGTTGATACGCAAGTTGCGCGCCGGATGTTGAATAGCTATCTAACTTAATCAGCATTTGACTGATATTTTTAGTAGTCTGATGAAAAATAAAATGTTTCAGATAGCCTAAATGATGATAATTGACGATTTTTTCATGCACAGGCACGGGGCTAAACTGAATCTTTAGATGGTTTTTAAATAAACGCACGATCCTATCATTACCCCAATCGCCATAATGAATTTTCTTTCCACAAAAATAGGAAACTCGCTTTATACTATAGGCATCCTGACAAATTTTTGAGTTAGAAATAATTTGCTTTATTTCAACGATTAACGCCTCGCTCAATACCTCATCCGTATCAATCGATAAAACCCACTTTCCTTGTGCTTTGGCTAAAGCGCGATTTTTTTGCGCCCCAAACCCAGGCCAATCGGTGGAAAAAACATTTGGTGTATATTCTGAACAAATTTCCAGTGTATTATCTGTGCTACGTGAGTCCAATACGATAATTTCATCTGCCCATTTAACGGACTCCAGACAAAAGCGAATATCGCTGGACGCGTTTTTGCTAATAATAATGACACTTAATTGCATTAGTAAAAAATGCTGGGTGAAGATGAAAAAAAGAATACACCAGACTTAAGCGAAAACCCAGTGCTTTTTACAAACTTATTTTAAGATACTGCTACAGGCTCTCGTACCGTATCCGTTAACTGTTGAATAACCGCAATCACTTGTTGCGCGGTTAAATTTTCCAGACAACGACTTCGACTTTTTGTATGTCGCTCACAACCTTCTTGAAAACAAGGCACACAGGAACCACCCACGCCTTGAATTAAATACACATTATTTCTTTGTTGCGATCCTTTATGAACAAACGGATTACTCAATGAGTTCCATGCTTTTGGCCATGGCCCCCATTTTACCGGATTAGTCGGCCCAAATAAGGCTATTGTCGGTATACCTACAGCGGCTGCCATATGTGTCACAACGGTGTCAGGACCAATATAAAGTTGACTATGGTGTAATAAAAATGCCAGCTGGCTTAAACTGAAGCATCCCACCGTATTAATGGCATTACCTTTTAGATGCGCAAGTATCTCGCTGACTATTTTTTTTTCTTGTTTGGTATTCCCGCCGCTAAAAACAACGGTATAACCACGCATCTGCAAACAATGTGCCAGCTGTAACCACCCTTGCAGCACCCATTCTTTATAAGAAAATTTGGGCATAATATGTAATACAGCCATTTTTTGATCAGCAACGTCAATATAGTTTGCAACCCGCGCCGCATCTTGTTCATTCCAAGCTAATACAATCTCAAGGGAAGGCGTTAATTGCAGAATTTCTGCTAACCGTAAATTCATTACGACGGTATGGGTTGATAAATTATCAAACTCGACTGCCTTGGAAAGCAAACGCGATTTCCACCATCGGCTTTTATCCTCACTTAGCATACCCACACGATAATGCGCAGCAAAAAAAGCATACAGTGTTGATTTATCATTCGGTAAGGTGGAGATTGAAAGATCGTAAGCACGGAAAATCTTTTTTATTAAACGACAATGGGAAGAAAAGTGAGGACGTTCTTCTATGGAAATAACAGTCCGTATATCCTTATTATTAGCCAGAATAGATTCTGTACCCTTGAATACTAATACATCGATTTGCGCATCGGGCCAATGATGCTTAAACGTTCGAATTAAAGGCGTCACCAACAAAACATCGCCAATGCGGCGCATGCAAATAATTAAAACCCTTCCTGAGTGAATTTTATCCATAAAAATAAACACACGTCATGGCGAGGCCGGAACGAACGTGAAGGCCGTGGCCATCCAGGAAAAAATTAAATCCTATTACTGGGTTGCCGCGCGCTACGCGCTCGCAATGACGATAATAACTTTATGCGCTTATGCGCAAAGGACGAAAATATAAACTAGCTATCCTTTGAGATATCTACTCTCACATCGCCAAAACATTGTATATTATAAAATTCGTCTTTTAAATCTTTAAACCATTTAACACGCGAATCTATTCCAATAATCTCACGAATAATTTGAAACATTTCCGCATAAGGATGATTACAAGCAAAGTCATGTTCAAAACTTGTACCATCGCTCAGTGTAATCGTTACTTTACTCATATTACGCCCTTTTTCGGTAACACTTGCCAGGCCTCTGCGCACCTCTAGCTGACAAAGTGATATGAAGTGGTGAAATGGTGCTTAAATTTTCGATTAACCATGCATTTAAGCAGGTATCTTCCCCTGTGATACGCACAACAATTGGCTCTTGAATATGCGCGGCTATTTTAGGCGCAATACGCTGTTTAAATGTTGTACTTCCCGAATGCGTAGATAGACTTCGCTTATTACTTTCTTTACCAAACATAATACCCCCTTGGAACCATTTTCTTCAGATTGTGTATAAACTTGCCATTTTCAGATCGTTTAACTTGTTTTATGATCTGCAATTATAATTATCTGGCTTAAAGCATTATTTTAGTTTTGATAACACAATCCCTGTTACTTACGCTTAATACGCTTCGCACTTGAATTTTTTGCTGTGTTGCCAAAAATCCTATTGCTGTGAATATATTTTTTAGCTTTTGTTTTCAAGAATTAGATATGAAGCTTAACTAAGTAATCAGTTCCTTTCTGTACTCGGCTAATTTATATTTTAGAAAGGTTTCAATGCATAAGTCTGAACTCACTCTATTACCAACCACCAAATGTAGTGTTTATTTTTTTTATGGCAACTACATATTGTGAGTGTAGTTTTACTTACATTGTTTTATACAAACACGTATAACAACTTTAGCAAAAGATTGCATTATTCACAAGTTTTCAAAGGTTTCCTCACAACTTATAAAACAGTTACACACTGCATTGTTAGCTAAAATTTTTAAAGCAAGCTGTTTTATACCTAAGCTAAACGAGTGGCAAATCGCTGATAATAATACAACCCAATGTTCAAAAAAACGAATAAATCACTCTGTGTAGTTCATGTATAATCCTGGGTGTTAGTCAGTAATTAGCAAAGGATAAAGAAGTGAATCAAATTTTCACCTGGCATGGATCTTTCTTTCAACTCCCCCAACTTAAAAAGGGCTAAAATAATAATGAAATATAATAAAAACCTAGGTAAGCCAATAAAGACAGAAACCCTTATAGACTTATATCTCGGCTTGTACCACAAAACATACATAGAGCTTGACCCTTTTGAGCCACTTTTTAATCAGAACAGTGTTGAAGCAAACATCAGCACCTTTATTGAGAAGTGCATGGGGTTTGCTGTTCTAAATACCTTAAAAAAATGGGTATTAAAGAAGTCATATTACTTGGCAGAATAAATGATAGATCAGTTCCTGGAAATATTTCACGATACCGTGCCCTATGCGTTGCAGATGTTCGCTTTCCTATTTTTCTACATCTGGGAGGCCTTGGTGGAACAACGCTGTCTTTCTATCAGAAGACAGCGGAGATGATTAGCGCAAGAGGGGAAAGTGCCTATTTAACCTCTTGCTCGTTTGATTCTTTTGTAGAAACTGAACCTACTTTAGCGGCTGTATCACCTTCTGAAGCACTAGCATGCTTGAACAATTACGGTATCTTTCCGCTTACTGCCAAAACATTGGGCGATGCGAATTATTTAGGTATCACTTTAGGTCAGCCAGATCAAACAAGTAGTAACGCGCATAACTTTTTTCTACAACCCATAAACTACGGTGCTATATCCAGGGAAAAACTTATAATATTTAAAGAATTATTACTCAGCGAATTAAAAGAAATAGTGAGGCGTGATCCGCTCTTTGCGCATTACGGTCCAGCAGCATACGCTAGTGATTCTATTACAATAACTGGAAAAGGTTTTGGCAACCAGGGTAAGCCCGCATTTCGCGGCGTTGCTATGCAACGTTACAAGCTGATGGTAAAAAACATTGCAGATTTGCTTGCTAAATTTACATCGGATCAATATACAGAGCAGTATTGTACCAAAATCGATGAATCTATTCTAAACCACATGTCTAGTTTTTCTACAGCGTTACGGAAATATATTGTAAAATGCTCACCTGGAGAAACGCTTGAAAAAAACCTTGATGATCCCTTAATGAGTTCCTGTTTAGGCGATATTGAACCGTCCCCGATTTTACTTTCAAGGCGCTTAAAGATTCCAGTTAGATTACCTAACCCTACCCTAGCGGTATCAAATGAGAACTATGACTTAGTTGAACTCTTGCAACTTCCTGCAGGACCTGATGGGCATCGACATGATCCTGTGACGCGTCAACCTTTTCATTTAAATCAAATTGTTCCCGCTCAGGATCTGGCAGATAAAATAGCGGCGGTGGCGATAATACAAGAAGAGCCAGTTAATAACCCCGCGGAGCCTCAGATATCAACACGTCTAAGCTAACAAACTTAGACGTGATCACTAATAGCCACTTTATGCGGTATTTTTAATGCCGCATATCGATGGGACTTATTCTTAGTAGTTTTTGTAATACTGGCCACATAAACGCACTGACAATTAAAGAAACCCATAACCAACGAAGCTGAATCGTTACCTTAAGCATTGATTGAATCCAAGCAAGCAAGCCGGCATAAATAAGCAACAACATAAAAACGAACAACATTTGTTGTGTTAGAGGGAACATACGAAATTGCAAATGAAAACGATAAGCTAAAAAAGTAATCACGCATAATGCAAGACTGTGTTCGCCCAAATAACTGCCATGTAGTACGTCAATAATTAAGCCAAAGCTCCACGCTAAGGTCAAATGAATATGTTCAGGTAAAACCATCACCCAATAAATTAAAATCAGCGGTAACCATAAGGGATAAATTAATGCCAGTGTTGGCGTTAAAGGCACAATATTTGCCATGACTGCGAAAACAAAACTAAAAATAAGCAGCAAATACGTAGAGAAGTAAAGCGGTTTCATAAGATACCTACTTTTTAAGTGTTTTGGAGTGCGGCGGCGCCACTTTTGCAGCAGCACCTGCGGATTTATCAGACCAAATCAACAACACAGGTCTATTACGATTTAATTGTGCACTCGGCGTCACTTGTATGCTGGCAAATTGTGTAGCAACATTCACCTTGACAGAACTAACCAGACCGACTGGATAACCCGGTGGATAATGCCCACCTAAACCGGATGTCACTAAAAGATCATTCACTTTGATATCTACCGTACCCGGTGTATCCCGCAATGTTAACTTAGCTAAGCGTCCTCTACCCACTAAAATACCTCTAGCATCGCTACGTACATCTTGCACAGGAATAGCACTGCGAAAATCTGTTAGTAACAACACGCGACTGGTTAATAAATCCACGCTGATCACTTGTCCCATAATACCATCGGCATCAATAACGGGTTGTCCTATATAAACACCATCGTTCTGTCCTTTATCGAGAAGCACTTCATTCAGTAACGGGTCAGCGTTGACCAACAATAATCGTGCTAATTCTATGCGTTGTTTTTTTAGATGTTCAGACGCCGATAATAATTGACTTAGTTGCCTATTTTCACTTTCTAAGGCATCAAAGCGTTGTAATTTTGCTTCAAGAAATAATTGCTGTGACTGTAATTTTATATTGTCGGTACGTAATACGCTTTGTGTTGTGACACTTTGATCCACTTTATTCAAGAGGCGAAGCGGCGCATCAATGACATACTGTAGAGGCGCTGCGGCATTATTTAAGATGCGACGCAGCGAAGGAAGATAATGGTGATAATCTAATAGCAGTAATACTATCGATAAAACAATGAAGAAACCCAAACGTAACCATAATGGGGTTCTTCCTTGATTAAATAACAGCTTAATGACAAATCCCTATTAGTCTTTGACTAAGAAGCCGCCACCCATTTCATCAATAATTTCTAGTGCACGCCCACCGCCGCGCGCAACACAGGTTAAAGGATCTTCCGCAACAACCACTGGCATACCTGTTTCTTCAGCAATTAAGCGATCGAGGTTTCGCAGTAAAGCGCCTCCTCCGGTTAATACCATCCCGCGTTCTGAAATATCGGCGGCCAATTCAGGCGGCGTCTGTTCTAAGCCGGTACGAATAGCACCGATAATATTGGAAAGTGGCTCTTGTAAGGCTTCTAAAATTTCATTACTCGTCAATACAAACGCTCGAGGAACACCTTCTGAAATATTTCGTCCCCGTATTTCCATTTCACGCACTTCAGGCAATGCAAAAGCAGTACCAATTTCGTGTTTAATTCTTTCCGCGGTGGGCTCACCAATTAAGCTACCGTAGGTACGTCGCACATAATTAACAATCGCTTCATCAAATCGATCACCACCAATACGTACGGATTGCGCATACACCACGCCACCTAAAGAAATCACGGCAACTTCTGTTGTTCCGCCACCGATATCAACCACCAAAGAACCACGTGCTTCATCCACGGGCATCCCGGCACCGATAGCCGCCGCCATTGGCTCTTCAATTAAATACACTTCCCTTGCACCAGCCCCTAAGGCTGATTCCCGGATGGCTCGCCGCTCTACTTGCGTTGAACCACAAGGAACGCAAATCAATATACGGGGCGCGGGACGTAAAAAACGATTTTGGTGCACTTTATGAATAAAATGCTGAAGCATCTTCTCTGTCACGAAGAAATCGGCAATAACACCGTCTTTTAAAGGACGAATGGCATTAATGTTACCGGGCGTACGGCCTAACATGCGTTTAGCTTCCCAGCCCACCGCCAGTACAGAGCGTTGATTACCTTCCTCCATACGAATCGCAACGACGGAAGGCTCATTCAGCACAATCCCCTCGCCACGCACATAAATCAAGGAATTTGCTGTACCTAGATCAATGGAAATGTCTTTAGAAAATAATCCGCGGAATTTGCTTAGCATAAAGTGGGTACCTATCTCTAGAAGCGTCTAACTACACAATATAGTGTGCGCTGTAGCACTTTAGCAAATAGGGGAGATTTTATGCAAGTATGGGAGTATAATATGCACTTTTTTATAGCAACTTAATTAAAAAATGACGATAACACTTGATGACGTAAATAAAGTAGCTAAATTAGCTAGCTTAAAAATCGATAATGAAGAAGCGGCCCATTACTTGGAAAATCTACAAGGGATTCTTAAGTTAGCCGGCCAAATGGACGCTGTCGCGACTGAATCGATTCAAGCGATTGCACATTGCTTTGACGTTCCACAATGTTTGCGCAGCGACGAAGTCACTGAAACCAACCAGCGGGATCGCTTACAGCAACTCACCGAACAAGTTCAATCAGGCCTTTATTGCGTACCACCAGTTATAGAATAACGAAGAGATTAATTACATGCACACAGCGACACTCACTGAGTTATCGATTGCTCTGAAAAATAAAAAAATATCCAGTAGAGAGCTTACCGAACATTTTCTTGCTCGTATTAAAAAATATGATCCGCAGATAAACAGTTTTATTACCGTCACGGCTGAACAAGCCTTACAACAAGCGGATCGTGCCGATGAACACTATAACAAAGGCATTGCAGGCCCATTAACGGGTATTCCCATTGCGCACAAAGATATTTTTTGCACGGATGGTATTAAAACCAGCTGCGCCTCTAAAATGCTCGATAATTTCATTGCGCCTTACGATGCCAGCTTAGTCACCACCCTCAAGCAAGCGGGCACTGTTTTATTAGGCAAAACCAATATGGACGAATTCGCCATGGGTTCATCCAATGAAACCAGTTTTTATGGCTGTGTAAAAAACCCCTGGGATCTCACACGTGTACCAGGTGGTTCATCTGGCGGATCAAGTGCGGCTGTCGCGGCCAGGCTAACACCCGCTGCAACCGGCACCGATACAGGTGGTTCTATTCGACAACCGGCTGCGCTTTGCAATCTTACCGGCTTAAAACCCACTTACGGGCGTGTATCACGTTATGGTCTTGTTGCTTTCGCATCGAGTCTTGATCAAGCTGGCCCGATGACACAAACCGCAGAAGATGCCGCCTTATTAATGAATGCGATGGCCGGTTTTGATAAAAAAGATTCAACTAGCATGAATGAACCGGTGCCGGATTATACGCAGTCACTGAACGATTCTTTAGAAGGCCTGAAAATTGGCTTACCTAAAGAATATTTTTCCGCGGATCTGGACCCCAAAATAGCCAGCTGTATAGAAAAGGCCATTAAACACTACGAAAGTTTGGGCGCCAGCATCCATGCCGTCAGCTTACCGAACTGCCATCTCGTCGTTCCGCTGTATTATATTATTGCTTCTGCTGAATGTTCCTCAAATTTAGCGCGTTACGATGGCATACGTTATGGTTACCGTTGCAGTAACCCCAAAGATCTGCGTGACTTATATGAGAGAACACGTGCCGAAGGTTTTGGCGATGAAGTAAAACGACGAATTTTAATGGGCACTTATGTTTTATCGGCTGGTTATTACGATGCTTATTATATAAAAGCACAAAAAATCCGTGCCTTGATGATTCAAGACTTTGAACAAGCCTTCAAACAGGTAGATATTTTAATCGGGCCTACCACACCCAGCACTGCCTTTAAATTAGGTGAAAAAACTAAAGATCCTGTCAGCATGTACCTTTCTGACATCTACACGATTGCCGTTAACCTGGCTGGTTTACCGGCGATATCCATTCCAGCCGGTTTTAGCGATGGACTTCCAGTGGGTATGCAGCTGATTAGCCCGGCTTTTACAGAAGCAAAACTACTCAATGTTGCGCATCGTTACCAACAAATCACTGATTGGCATAAAGAACTACCGGAGAATTTTAAATAATGACTTCCGCTGATTATAAAAATAGCCCAGAAACATCATGGGTACCTGTTATAGGACTTGAAGTCCACGCACAATTAGCCACACACTCGAAACTGTTTTCAGGCGCTGCGACCGCCTATGGCGCTGATCCCAATACACAGGCCTGCCCTATTGATTTAGCCTTACCCGGCGTACTTCCCGTACTCAATGCGGAAGCGGTTAACATGGCGGTTAAATTTGGCTTAAGTATTGAAGCTAATATTCCATCCTATTCTGTTTTTGCACGAAAAAATTATTTTTACCCTGACTTGCCTAAAGGCTATCAAATTAGCCAACATGAACATCCTATTGTAGGAAACGGGCAATTAACGATTGAATTAGAGAATGGTGAACATAAATCAGTTCGTATTACACGTGCACATTTAGAAGAAGATGCGGGCAAATCCATCCATGAAGGATTAGAAGACATGAGCGGCATCGATCTCAATCGTGCCGGTGTCCCTTTATTGGAAATCGTTTCAGAGCCCGATTTAGCTTCACCCAAAGAAGCCGTCGCCTACCTTAAAACATTGCATACATTGGTACGTTATTTAGAAATTTGTGATGGCAATTTACAAGAAGGCTCTTTTCGTTGCGATGCCAATGTCTCGGTACGCAGGGAAAATGGCCCCTTAGGAACACGTGTAGAGATTAAAAATTTGAATTCATTTCGTTTTGTTGAAAAAGCCATTCAATATGAAATCGACAGACAAATTCAAGTGTTAGAAAACGGTGGCACTATCCAACAAGAAACGCGCTTGTATGATTCCGATAAGCAGGAAACACGCACGATGCGTAGTAAAGAAAATGCGAACGACTATCGTTATTTTGCTGATCCCGATTTATGCCCTGTGGGATTAAGCACTGATTTTATAGACGGTCTACGTCAAACATTACCTGAACTACCGCATAAAAAAACCCAACGCTTTCAAGAAGCCTATGAACTCAGTGCCTATGATGCCAGCTTACTCACCAGTAGCCGTGAATTAGCCGATTACTTTGAACGTGTCGCTCAACAAAACATTCCTGCGAAACTAGCGGCCAATTGGGTCATGGGCGAACTTTCTGCTGCATTAAACAAGGATAATTTAAATATCAGCGAGTCTCCTGTAGCGGCAGAACGATTAGCTGGCTTATTACAGCGTATTGCGGATCATACAATTTCTAGCAAAATTGCGAAGGACATTTTTTCGGCGTTATGGGAAAGTAAAAAAACAGCGGATGATATTATTCAAGAACAAGGGTTACGCCAAGTCACGGATCAAGCTGCGATTGCTAAAATTATCGATGAAGTGTTAGCCGCACATCCGCAACAACTGAGCGATTATCGTGCTGGAAAAGATAAGCTCTATGGCTTCTTCGTCGGCCAAGTGATGAAAGTATCCGGCGGAAAATTAAATCCACAACAACTCAATAACTTACTTAAACAAAAACTAGATTCATAATATGACTATATACTCACAGCAATGGGATTTTCGGCAAGGCGCCGCGAAAATGAAGCAACCGGAGTGTATACATGATACATGAGGATTGCGAATTGAGCGGGAACACAGCCGAAAATTCTAGTGCGAAGAGTAGCCTGCAAAAATTGTACATTGAAACCCATGGCTGCCAGATGAATGAATATGATTCGGATAGCATGGCCAACCTGTTGCATCATTCTCATGGCTTAACCCTTACCAAAGATCCTAGCGAAGCCGATGTGCTGTTGTTAAATAGCTGTTCTATTCGTGAAAAAGCGGAAGAAAAAGTATTTTCCCAAGTCGGTAAATTTCGTAAAATAAAAGATCGACATCCGCACGTGATTATCGGTGTGGGTGGCTGCGTCGCTAGTCAAGAAGGCGCGGGCATTCGTCAGCGCGCACCGTATGTGGATATCGTATTTGGCCCACAAACACTACACCGCCTACCCCAACTCATTGACCACGTTTTAGAACAAAAACGCCCTATTGTGGATATTTCCTTCCCGGAAATCGAAAAATTTGACCATTTACCGGCACCGCGTGCAGAAGGCGTGCGCGCTTTTGTCTCTATCATGGAAGGTTGTAATAAATATTGTAGTTTTTGTGTTGTTCCCTACACACGTGGTGAAGAAATTAGCCGTCCTTTAGATGATGTTTTGGCAGAAGTGGTGGCGCTGAGCGAACAAGGTGTACGTGAAATTACCTTATTAGGTCAAAATGTTAACGATTACCAAGGTCCGCGTCACGAAGGTGGGCTGGCTGATTTGGCAGATCTTATACGCTATATAGCGGCTTTAGACGGCATTGATCGTATTCGGTTTACCACCTCACATCCATTGGCCTTTTCTGAGCGATTAATCCAAGCCTATGCCGATATCCCAAAGCTAGCTAACCATTTACACCTACCGGTACAAAGTGGCTCAGATCGCATTTTAGCAGCGATGAAACGAGGCTATACCGCACTAGAGTTTAAGTCCAAAATGCGCAAACTACGCAAAGTACGACCCGACATTAGTATTTCTTCTGATTTTATCATTGGCTTCCCTGGGGAAACCGAAGATGACTTTCAAGCCACACTCAATTTAGTTAAATCCGTGGGCATTGATCACTCCTTCAGTTTCATTTATAGCCGCCGCCCCGGCACCCCCGCCGCCGAGCTCCCCGATAATGTACCCCTAGAAACCAAGAAGCAACGTTTACAGATTCTGCAAAATCTCCTAGTATTTCAAGGAGGGGCTATCAGTGAAACGATGCTTGGCAAGGTAGGACAAATACTGGTAGACGGCCCTTCTAAGAAAAACGACAATGTTCTGCAAGGGCGTACAGAAAATAACCGTGTCGTGAACTTTAAGGGTAATACTCGCTTAATAGGACACATTGTTCCTGTCACGATTACGGAGGTCTTGAAAAACTCTTTACGAGGAGAATTAGTAATCGCTTGAATACTCAACCAGAGCCTTACAGTTTTCAACTTAGCCCCGAAGATAATCACCGTTTAGCGAATCTTTGTGGGCCCTTTGACCAGCACTTACGTCAAATTGAACAGCAGCTGAATGTTTCCATTTATAATCGTGGCCACGACTTTCAAATTAATGGCCCTACGCCATCTGTTGAAGTAGCCGCTAAAGTTTTACATCATCTGTATGAAGAAACACAGGGTAAAACCACATTAACCGCTAATAACATTCACTTAGTCTTGCAAACCCTACAAACGGATAGCGCTGAGCCAGAAAAAACGAATTCGCCGGCTGAAGTCATCATACACACAAGGCAGGGAAAGATTAAATCGTGCAGCCCTAATCAAGAACTCTATCTAAAAAATATATTAAGTCATGATATTAGTTTTGGTTTAGGACCCGCTGGAACAGGAAAAACTTACTTAGCAGTTGCCTGTGCGGTTGCCGCCTTAGAAAAAGAAAAAATTAGTCGTATTATTTTGGTACGACCCGCTGTAGAAGCAGGCGAAAAATTAGGTTTTTTACCCGGCGACTTTTCACAAAAACTCGATCCTTATTTTCGGCCTCTCTATGATGCCCTCAACGAAATGTTAGGTTTTGAACAAGTGCTACAATGTGTAGAACAACATATTATTGAAGTCGTTGCATTAGCTTATATGCGCGGCCGTACACTCAACGATGCATTTATTATTTTAGATGAAGCACAAAATACGACCAAAGAACAAATGAAAATGTTTTTAACACGTATAGGCTTTAACTCTAAAGTCGTCATTAACGGCGACATTACACAAACTGATTTACCACGCGGTGTAGAATCCGGTCTACGCCACTCATTAGCTATTTTAAAAGGTATTAAGGGTATTAGCTTTACTGAGTTTGATTCACCCGACATCGTCAGACATTCTCTTGTACAAGCCATATTACATGCTTATGCCCAATACGAAACCCAAAAAAAAGCAGATTAAAATCGCCATACAAAACATGACGCGCCGATCTTTTATTCCTAAGCGCTATTATTTTCAACGTTGGGTCGATAAGGCGCTGATTAATCGCACACGCTTATCAGAAATTACCATTCGATTGGTGGACAAAAAAGAAAGCACGGATCTCAATGAAGCTTTTCGTCATAAAAAAGGACCGACGAATATCTTATCTTTTCCTTTTGAACCACCGCCTGAAATTTATTCGCCTTTATTAGGTGATTTAGTAATTTATGCCGGTCTTGTTAATCAAGAAGCCAAACAACAGAAAAAAACACGTTTAGCGCATTGGGCACATTTAGTGATTCACGGCTGTCTGCACTTAATCGGCTATGATCATGCAAATGAAAAAGATGCCACTAAAATGGAAACACTTGAAATTCAATTATTACAGGAACTAGGTTATGCAAACCCCTATCTCTGACGATAAACGACAAAGAAAAAAAAATCGTCACTCCTCCTGGTTAAAACGGTTTAATCAAATATTATCCCGCGGCCCTAGAAATAGAGAGCAATTAGTCCAGCAACTACGCACCTCCAAACAACGTAAATTACTGGATGCACAAGCACTAAAAATGATAGAGGGTGTATTACAAATATCGGATCGTCACGTACGCGACATCATGATTCCACGCGCTAAAATAACCGTTATCTCAGACACCACCTCCCTACCTGAACTTTTACCGATTGTGATAGATTCAGGCCACTCTCGTTTTCCTGTTATTAGCAATAGTAATAAAGAAGTCATTGGATTATTACTTGCAAAAGATTTACTTAAATATAATCCTCTAGTGCACTCACAGCAATTGGATTTTCGGCAAGGCGCCGCGAAAACGAAGCCACCGGAGTGTATTAAAATACATGAGGATGGCGAGTTGAGCGGCAACACAGCCGAAGATTCAAGTGCGCAGATTGCACATCAAGATAACTTTAATATTCGCGATATTATACGTCCTGCGGTGTTTATACCCGAAAGTAAACGCTTAGATAGCTTACTCGAAGAATTTCAACATAAACACTATCACATGGCTATTGTGGTAGATGAATATGGTGCGGTTTCAGGACTTGTCACCATTGAAGATGTACTCGAAGAGATTGTGGGCGAGATTGAAGATGAATATGATGATAACGAAGAAATTTTTGTGCAAAAACAAACAGAACATCAATTTTTAGTCAAAGCACTCATGCCGATTGAAGCATTTAATCATTATTTTTCTTCCGATTTTACAACCGAACAATTCGATACCATTGGTGGATTTATCGCCAACCGTTTTGGCTACCTACCCAAACGTGGCGCTAGCATTACGCTAGCACCTTTACATTTTAAAGTATTGCGTGCCGATAATCGTCAAATCCGTTTATTACAAGTCACTAGCGACAACGATACCTAATCGTGTTAGCAGAAATTTCAATCGTTTCTTTTTTATTTTCTAGTCTGTCCTGCATTTTTTTTAACGGAGAATGCAGACTGCTAAAAGCTTCTTTGTGTTTAAGACGCGCTTGATCTTCGCTTCCATTCTCCTTTTCTTTTTCAATATAAGCGGCTACTCCGTCGTAATGCACTGCAGGCGCATGAGATACCGGCTTATTAAAAGCGTTAATCTTTGCCCGGATATTTTTTATTGGCTTTATAATAAACCGTTCAACGATTTCTTTAATTGTATAGAAAAAATTCTTTAACCAATTAATTTTCCTTGAAATAAAGGCTTTAAAGTAGGCTTTGCGAGCATCCCTATAACGTCGAAGCATCGGATAGAATTGCTTTTCTCTATACCATACGAATCGCCTATAAGCCTCATCACCTTTACCCTTCGCATTTGCCGCTAACTCAAGATTTTTTTCTTTAAGATAGGTATCCCTTAAACATTTTAACGTCTGCTCTGCACACTTTAAATCATAACGCGCCTCTACGAATGCTATTTTGAAAGAAAGATAGGATGGCTCTAGAAAGGCTTCCTCTTCTTCCTCACAACAAGATTGTTCGGCAATCGCCTCATTCGGCAATTGAGGTTTGACTGCCACGCTCTCTGCGCACGCTTGAAACTTTGCGCTTGCTCGCATTTGAAACATTGCTACTGCCTCTTCCGCTGCTAACATGCTGCTATCTACCTCGTCCTCGTTTAATTGAGACGACGAGCAATCACTCAAGCTTTGATGAGGCATTGTCAATTTTATCTGTCAATATAGAGATAACTCATGGTACTGACAAATCCTTAAACAACCCTTAAGTTGACCCCCATAACATCAATTGCATCTTTAAACTAAAAAATTTCTACTTCTATTTCTCGCGGCTAATACTAAGGTTTAATTACATTAAAAGCTCTGTGCTATCATAATATTTTCTACGCCACATAGAAAAAACAAAAAAATCTCAATTATAAATTAAACTATTTAAATCATCTTACTTAACAAATATGCATAAAAATAATATTACAAAAAAAATAGTTAACCACTGGAACAACTTCGTGTTACCCATAGAAGAAATGATCTTAACTAGAACACCTGAAGAAGCATGCTATAAAAAAATAATCAATCCCTTACTAGATAGCTATAGAAAAAATATGACACACAGTATTAACTTATATAGAGAAAATAGAGAATTAAAAACTATATTAACCAAACGACTCACTTGCATAGAAAATTTTGTTAAATTAAAAAAATATTAGCAAATAAACCCTCGTTCAATGAACAAAATGAAAATAATATTTTTTTTCATACCGAAAGAAACTCCCTAAAGCAATTGACGAAGGAACTAATCAAACATAACCAATACATTCAAACCCATAGTATACGCCTAGCAAGTCATCAAATACCTGAAGATCATATACAACCATTAATATTTAATATTCTTGCCGAAGCTTTTGATCATTTAGCTGCTTTAGATTGGAATAGCATGGTTCTAAACCGAACCGATTCAAATCCGGAGGAGTTTTACCCTATTTGCTTAAGCGTATTAAACGCCTATGAAACACGCCTTAGATGCCTAAGAGCAGAAAAAGAACGCTTACCTAACATCGAAATGCGTCTATTATGTGATAAAAAAATATTAAACACCCTTGAAAATATAAGCATGACGATTTATGAATCCTATAAAACATATAATATCCTTTTATCTACTCGCTATTTAGTAAATAGCGGGCAAGAATTAAATGCTATCGGAAATAAATCCGATATCCCTCTGAAACAGGCACCTATAACCCGTAAAAAACGATTAAGTAAAGATATGCGTCAAAGTAATAACGATAGTAGTTTCTTCAAATGTAAAAAACCTAAACTTACACCTATTAAACAAGTCACAAAACGCCAGGCAACACAACGGTCATAAGTTAAAAGACCAGATGTATCAGCAATAAAGCATACAAGTGACTTGTATGCTTTATTTTATTGCACACCTGAATGACCAAATCCGCCTTGCCCACGCTCGCTTTCAATAAATTCAGGAACAATCTCAAACTGCGTTCTGACCACAGGAACAAAAACCAGCTGAGCAATGCGCTCCCCCGGCTGAATAGCAAAACTATCTTTGCCTCGATTCCAGCAAGAAATCTTTAACTCACCCTGATAGTCCGAATCGATTAAACCTATCAAGTTACCTAATACAATGCCATTTTTATGCCCTAAACCCGAACGTGGCAAAATAACCGCCGCCATATCCGGCTGTGCAATATGCATGGCTAATCCGGTGGGAATCAACTCCACTTGATTGGGCAGCAATTGGACTGTTTCTGTCAGGCAGGCGCGTAAATCGAGGCCTGCCGACCCATCCGTGGCATAAGCGGGCAATGGGAAAGCTTGTCCTAAACGCGCATCTAGAATTTTAAGCTGTATATTTTTCATACAATTTCCTTCTTTTAGACCATGGTTTTGCCCGCTAGATTATACCCTCTATCTGGCAAATAGCCCCTCCCCTACTATACTTTTCTTATACAGACAGTGAATAGAAATACAGCATTTTTTTTCTTCGTGGAGAATAAATTATGAAAAAATTCAATTCTTTTCTATTAATCGGCGTTGCCCTCGTTGGGTTAACAGCTTGTGACAGTATGTCACCTGACCAACGTGCTGTTGCCGGTGGATTAGGTGGTGCTGCTGTAGGTGGTCTTTTAGGTAACACTATCGGTGGCGGTACAGGTCGAACCGTCGCTACCATCGCTGGCGCAGGTATCGGTGCTGTTGCAGGTAGCTCATTAGCGCGTGGCAGCAACAATAATCAACAACAAGTACGCTACTATCGTGGTCAAGACGGTAGATACTATCCTGTTCGATAATCTAAAAGGGATTCAATGTCGTTCAAGCATATGCTTTTAACCTAGCACATGCTTGAACACTACCCCTCTCTCCATCCCCCTCTTTACAACCGTATCGCTGAATTTACTGAAAATGCTATACTTTGAAGCTTAAAATCACTATTTGGCTTACTATGCGTTTAGAAAGTATCAAATTAGCGGGATTCAAATCATTTGTTGATCCAACGACCCTCGCCTTTCCTAGCAATTTAACGGCAATTGTAGGGCCCAATGGCTGTGGAAAATCAAATATTATCGATGCCATTCGCTGGGTGATGGGCGAAAGCTCTGCGAAACAACTACGCGGTCAATCCCTAGACGATGTCATCTTCAATGGCTGTACCACACGTAAACCCCTGGGCCAAGCCGCCATTGAGCTCAATTTTGATAATTCTGATGGTAGCCTAGGCGGCAAATATAGTAGTTATGCGCAAATTTCTATACGACGTGAAATCACCCGAGAAGGCCAATCCATCTATTATCTCAATGGATCACGTTGTAGACGTCGCGATATACGAGATATCTTTCTAGGCACTGGCCTAGGCCCTAGAAGCTACGCCATCATCGAACAAGGCATGATTTCACGAGTGGTAGAAGCAAAGCCCGATGAATTACGTGCCTATATAGAAGAAGCGGCGGGAATTTCCAAATATAAAGAACGACGCCGCGAAACGGAGAACCGGCTAGAACATACGCAAGAAAATCTAAATCGATTAAATGATCTGAGAGAAGAGCTCGCTAAACAAGCTAAACATTTACAACGTCAAGCCAACGCGGCGGAACGTTATAAAAACCTTAAAGAGGAAGAACGCTTACTCAAAGCCCGTCTTCAAGCACTGCGCTATCGAACACTGAATAATCAATTACAATCCCAATTAATTGCTATTACTGAAACCGAGGGACAGCTTAATGAAACACAGGGTCAGCAACAAACGCTACTAAAAGAGTTAAACCAGGATCGCGATCAGCAAAATGTAATAAGAACAGACTGTGATGTGTTGCAAAGTCGTTATTATGAATTAGGTAATGAAATAACGCGTTTAGAAGAAAAACTACGCAGCCAAACCGCGCAGTTTAAACAAAACCAACAGGAAGAAAGTGAGCTCAGCCAAAAAAACATTTTCTTAGATCAACAATCGCAAGAAAACCAAGCCCTACAAAATCACTTGAATCAAGAGATAGCGATCTTACATAAAGACTGGACTGCCGCTCAAAAAACCACAGCAGAAAGTCAAACCGCCTTAAAACAAAGCGAACAAGACTTAAAAAATTGCCAATTACAATGGGAAGAATTTCAAGCGCATGTTGCGCAATTAACACAGCAAAATCGTGTTGCACAAACGCAACATCAACACTATCAACAACAGTCAGAAACATTAAAAAAACGCATTGAACGATTAGAGCAAGAACAAACGGAACAGAATCAAGTTTTGAGCAACGATAAAGATATTGCCGATCTGACTGTCGCGTTAACCGAATCTCAGCAAAAACAAGCCGATGCTCAATTAGAACAAACACAAACCACCCAACAAATTAATGCACAACGCTTAGCGTTGCAGCAATTAGCCAAAGAATTAGATCATTGTAAAAGCCAACTGCAAAAAAATCAGGGACATACCGCTTCTTTAATGGCGTTACAACAAGAAGCGTTAGGACAGCGTGAAGAATCACTGCTGACTTGGCTAAAAAAACATAACTTAAATGAACACCCTCGTCTTGCACAATTAGTACAGGTTGAAACCGGCTGGGAACGCGCGGTAGAAGTCGCTTTAAATCAGCATATACAAGCTGTTTGTTTCACTGATCGCGACTCCTTAGACGACTTTTTCCAGCAATCACTACCTGACAGTTCCGTTAGTTTGATGGCAAAATCTACGCCGTGTGAACACACCTCATTGCAATTTGAATCGCAACTCCCGCTGCCGCGACTGAGTACAAAATTAACCGCGCCTTGGCCACTTGATAACTTATTAGCGGGCGTTTATGTCGCCGAAACGCTGTCAGAAGCACTGACACACAGCAAACAATTAAAAGGCTATGAGTCTATTATTACCCGCGAAGGTGTTTGTTTAGGCAATCATTGGCTTAGCTTGAGTAACAATAGCACGGTTAAAACAGGACTCTTACAACGTGAGCGTGAAATAAATACTTTAAAGAAAGAACAGAATGCGCTTCAAGCACAAATTGACACACAACAAACCGATTACACCGCTAAACAAAAACAGCTTAAAGAACTAGAAGAAAAATTAGTAGAAAAGCAAAAACAATTAAGCGAAGTGATGTCTTGTCAAGCGGATTTAAAAGCACGCCATCAAGTCAAAGAAGCTCGGTTATCGCAGGCAAAACAACGCATGCAACGTATCCAGCAAGAACTACAAGAAAATAAAGCACAATGCGACGAAATGGACATACAATGGCAGCAAGTCAGACACGATCAAATAAGCACGCAAACACAACTCGATGAAGTACAGCCACAACGCGAAGCTTTACTTGAAAATAAAGCCCAACTACAAAAAAGATTAAGCGCAGCGGCAGAAAAAGCGAAAACGGATGAAACCCAACGCCATCAACTCGAACTACGTAAACAAACGGCAGAACATCAATTTAAAACGCTAGAAGAAACGATTACACGCTTACAGCAGCAACAAACACGGCTAAAAGAACGTGTTTCGCATCTTCAGCAAACACTTGAAGGCGCAGAAAATCCCTTACTCACGATAAAACAGCAACTGGATTCCCTGAGCGAACAACGTCATACGCTAGCAAGCGAACTCAAACAAAGCCAAACAATACTTCAAGATATTGAACAACGTTTGAAGCGCAAGGAACAACAGACACAAAGCTTAGAAACGGATCTTAGCCTGGATCGTGATGATCTAGAACAGCGACGTCTGCAATGCCAAGAATTACGCGTGCGTGCTAAAACGCTGGAAGAACAACTACACGAACAAGCCTATGAAGTAGAAACCTTACTAAACGAATTACCAGATGAAGCTGATATTTCAAACTATGAAACACAACTTAGGGAAATAACACGCCATATTGAACAAATTGGCGCAGTTAATCTAGCCGCCTTAGAAGAACACCAATCTGTTTCAGAACGAAAAATCTATTTAGATGCACAACATCACGATTTAGAACAAGCATTAGAAACCTTAAAAACAGCCATCCAAAAAATGGACAAGGAAACACGCAGTCGGTTTAAAGAAACGTTTGATAAAATTAATCAGAATTTTAAAGACTTATTTCCGCGTTTATTTTCTGGTGGCGAAGCGTCATTACAACTTCAAGATCCTGATTTATTGAGTAGCGGCATTTGCATCATGGCGCAACCGCCAGGAAAGCGTAATAGCAGCATCCAATTATTATCGGGTGGAGAAAAAGCGCTGACCGCAACAGCGTTGGTATTTTCATTTTTCCAACTCAACCCAGCGCCTTTTTGTATGTTGGATGAAGTAGATGCGCCGCTTGATGACACCAATGTGCTTAGATTTTGTAAACTGGTAAAAGAAATGGCTACTGACGTACAATTTATCTTTATTAGCCATAATAAAGTCGCTATTGAAATGGCACAACATTTAGCCGGCGTTACGATGCATGAACCTGGCGTATCGCGCTTAGTTACCGTAGATATTGAGAAAGCGATAGCCATTGCATCCGCTTAAGTCTACAATTTATTATTTGCAAAGCGTTGGAGAGTGTAGAGTATGGATATCGATTATTTATTAATCATTCTACCTGGCATTGTTTTCCTTGGATTTCTCGGGTTAATTCTCGTTATTTGGCAATATGGTAATTTCCGTAGCAAAAAAGACGACGAAGATGAAGATGATGTGCTATCAACCATGCCTTCTAAAAACCTCTATAAAACAACACCTCATTATTCTCATGTAGAAGATGAAGAACTCATACTCGATGAATCCATGAGTGAAATCAATACAAAAGAAACTAGCGCGAACGTAACAGAATCACTTATCATTCTGCATCTACTCGCCGCAGAAGAAAGACCTTATGTAGGTTATGAATTGGTACAAACACTGAGTAGCGCTGGATTTTACTATGGCACCATGAATATCTTCCATTACTATGAAGATCAAAATGAAAAGAACCCACGCTTATTTAGTCTGGCTTCGGCCGTTGAACCGGGTACGTTTGACTTAACACACATTGCTGAGATCCTAGCGCCGGGATTATGTTTATTTATGTCACTTAAAGATAAAAATGCGCTGGCTAACTTTGAATTAATGTTAGAAACGGCACAACTGCTTCTTCAAGATTTAGGCGGCACACTGTGTGATGGACAACGTCAAGCGCTCACTGACGACGTATTAACGCATTATCGTTCACAACTCTATAGCTATGCCTAAACCATCCTCCGCACTTATAAAAAAAATTACCGCACTTAAAAAAAAAATCAATGAACATAATTACCGTTACCATATTCTAGATGATCCACAAATCAGCGATGCCGCCTTTGATAAACTTTTTCGAGAATTACAAACACTTGAGCAACAACATCCCGAACTTATTACGCAAGACTCACCTACCCAACGGATAGGCGCGACACCTTTAAGCAGTTTTAATCAAGTTGAGCATGCCATGCCCATGCTTTCGCTGGACAATGCTTTTTCTGATGAAGACGTTTTGGCTTTTAACAAACGCATTCAGGATAGACTGGGTAGTGACAAAGCCGTCGAATATGCTTGCGAACCCAAACTCGACGGCATCGCCGTCAGCTTGACTTATCAACATGGAAAATTAATCCGTGCCGCAACGCGTGGTGATGGAAATATCGGTGAAGACATCACCTTAAACAGCCGAACTATTTTAAGCATTCCTTTACAATTACGCGGTTCTGATTATCCCGATACCTTGGAAGTACGTGGCGAAGTTTATATGCCTAAAAAAGCTTTTCAGCAACTCAATCAGAAGCTACAGCAAGCCGGCGAAAAAACGTTTGTTAATCCACGCAATGCCGCGGCAGGCAGTCTACGCCAATTGGATCCGAAAATAACCGCACAACGCGCCTTAGCTTTTTTTACCCACAGTGTTGGTGCCATTAAAAATGGTCAATTAGCAGATAAACACACCGCTATTTTGCAACAATTCGAACAATGGGGCCTACCCCGCTGTCCGCAAACACAATGTGCACAAGGCATTGAAGCTTGTTTAGACTATTACCATAAAATAGCTGAACAACGATCCCAACTACCCTATGAAATTGACGGTGTCGTTTATAAAGTCAATGCCTTGGCATTACAACAACGCTTGGGCTTTATATCACGTGCACCTCGTTGGGCACTGGCACATAAATTCCCTGCACAAGAGGAATTAAGCCGCGTTTTAGCGATTGAGTTTCAAGTGGGGCGTACGGGTGCCCTAACTCCTGTCGCGCGCTTAGAGCCGGTCTTTGTAGGCGGGGCTACGGTTAGCAACGCTACTTTACACAATATCGATGAAGTGACGCGCAAAGATATACGGGTAGGCGATACGGTTGTTGTACGCCGTGCTGGTGACGTCATTCCAGAGGTCGTTCGTGTTATTAAAGAAAAACGCCCTCAACACACACACCTGATACAACTACCCAAAAACTGCCCTGTCTGTGGTTCAGAGGTCACTAAATTAGCCTCTGAGTCCGTGGCACGCTGTAATGCTGGTTTATATTGCCCCGCACAACTTAAAGAGGCCATTAAGCATTTTGCTTCACGCAAAGCCATGAATATCGAAGGCCTGGGTGATAAAATTGTTGACCAACTCGTAGAAAAAGCGCTGATCAACGATGTAGCCGATGTGTATACACTCACTACCACTCAATTAGCTAGCTTAGAACGCTTAGGGGGAAAATCAGCGGGCAAACTATGTCGTGCCATTGCGGCCAGTAAAAATACCCGCTTTTCCCGCTTTCTATATGCCCTAGGCATACGTGATGTCGGTATTTCTACGGCTTTAAATCTTGCTCAACACTTTCAGCAACTCCAACCTTTAATGCAAGCCGATAAAGCACATCTACAGTCCATTTCTGATATTGGCCCTATTGTCGCGATGCATATCAAGAAATTCTTCACACAAACCCACAATCAAGAAATCATTCAACGTCTCTTGGCGGCGGGTATCCATTGGCCCAAACCCACCTTAAGTAAAAAACAAACGACCCTGGCAGGAAAAATTTTTGTTTTAACCGGCAGCTTAAATGATTTAAGCCGTGAAGAAGCCACCCATCAACTACAAGAACAAGGCGCAAAAGTCAGTAGCAATGTCAGCAAAAAAACAGATTATGTGGTCTTAGGCAAGGATCCTGGCTCAAAATTCAGCCAGGCTAAAAAATTAGGGGTTACTTGTTTGACCGAAGCAGAGCTGCAAGCCTTGTTAAGAAGCCTTTGAGGCTAAACACCATACACTTCGCTTTTTAACTAAAGTCTGTATTGACATTTAATGACTTATACAGTTTATTAGTCCTCTTTCAAAAATAGGGGTTTATCCTATTTTCATATGGAAATATCAAGGTAATTTATCGAGCTTATGTAAGTATTTTTAGCCTTTATGTGATTTTCGTCAAATCCAGAAGGTATAAAACCCAGGACCAACCGATTTTTTAAACATTTTTGGCCAGTCTACACTGCAAAGGCATTGCACTAGAAATAATAATAATAATAAATAAGAGGAAGATATGCGCATTCTTTTAGTTGAAGATGATGAGTCCTTAGGGGATGGCATTTACAAAGGACTCAAACATTATGGCTATACGGTCGATTGGTTGAAGGATGGGAAGACAGCCCTCAGCTTTATTAAGACAGAAACCTTCGATGTTATCTTACTCGACTTAAACCTACCGGGTTTAGCGGGCTTATCCGTTTTAAGTGAAATGCGCGCAGCTGGGATAACAACGCCCGTTCTGATCCTAACCGCTCGCCATGCGGTAGAAGACAGAATAAAAGGTCTAGACGGTGGCGCTGATGACTACTTAACCAAACCTTTTGATCTAGATGAACTATCGGCAAGAATCCGTGCTTTGCAACGCCGTTTTTCGAGTAATCGAGCCGTATCTGTTTTAACGTATCGCGATATTCAACTTGATCCCAGCTCATTCTCCGTCACGGCCAAAGGACAAGCTGTCAGCCTCTCTCGCCGCGAATTTAGCTTATTGCAAAAATTATTAGAAAATGCAGGCCATGTCATTTCTCGCGACTCGCTCAACCAATGCCTATATGGCTGGGACGACGAAATCGACAGTAATACACTTGAAGTGCATGTGCATAATATACGAAAAAAATTAGCGGGCATTAATTTTATACGTACTATTCGTGGTGTAGGCTACATGGCGGAAAAGGAAAATAATTAATGTACACCATTCTGTCCATTAGGCGATTTTTATTATTTAATCTGGTCACTACCGTCATCGCTACGATTATCATTACCGCCCTTGGTAATTATTATATTGATAATCAAGCCATCAATGAGAATTTAGATAGTTCATTAGTAGAAACGGGTTCGTTAATCAAGACGATGATGCATACCCCAGACATGTCAATGCCCTCTAAGCTTCAAGCTATTCAAGCACGATTTACCCTTCCTACCCTGCAAAAAGATCTTGCAGATGAGAGTAAATTCAAAATAGATGAAATAATTAAACAAAATAATCGTTATAAATTTCAATTATGGGATGGTGATGGCAAACTCCTACTCAACTCACCTCAAACCCCTACCATTCCTTTAACGGGAGCCCCTGGGCTTAGCAATAAAATCATTGATGGGACTAAATGGCGCACCTTTACTATTTATGATCATAAACAAGGTTTAATCCTTGCGATTGGAGAACAGTATAAATCGCGTTATACCATGATCCGCCACATGCTCATCGATGATACCTACCTCACACTACTCATTTATCCCTTATCCGGACTTTTTATCTGGCTTATTATTGGTAGTAGTTTAAAAAGCATTCGCTTTTTTGCTAAAGAGCTTGCTGAACGCGCTGCGGATCATCTTGAGCCCGTTGATCTTAATCAGGTACCCATAGAAATTAGTCCTTTAGCCGACGAACTTAATAAACTTTTTTCGCGTCTACAACAAGCTTTTGAGCGCGAACAACGCTTTGCCGCGGATGCAGCGCATGAACTCCACACGCCGCTCGCTGCACTGAAAACCCAAGCGCAACTCGCCCTTAAAGCAGCCGATGCACAAGAATGCTATGCGCATTTAAAACAGGTGATTGCCGGTGTTGATCGTTGCACGCATGTCATACAACAATTACTCACGCTGTGCCGTTTAAGCCCTGAAACCATCATGCCTGAGCACTTCACTCAGATTAACTTAGCACGCATAGCAGCTGAAGCAGTTGCACAATTAGCGCCCCAAGCTATTTTAAAACAAATTGAAATTGAACTGGTGGCGACAGACCCTGAATACAAACTATTAGGAAACGCTACTGGCTTACATGTTCTCATCCGCAATCTGGTTGATAATGCGATACGCTATACACCACACGGCGGTATGGTCAAAGTCGTTATTTCAAACCGCCCGGATACCATACATTTACATGTTATAGACAATGGTCCAGGAATTCCCGAAAAATTACGTGCACGCGTATTTGAACGTTTCTTCCGCGTATTAGGTAATAATGCACAGGGTAGCGGCTTGGGTCTTGCGATTGTAGAGCAAATTGCCAAACTCCATCATGGTTCCATTCACTTAGATCAACCTGAAACAGAAACAGGACTTAAAGTGGAAGTACGCTTCCCAAGAAATAAAAGCTAATACTTTCGTCATTGCGAGCGCCGTAAATGCGAGTAAAATTTTTATTTTAATTGCTTTTTTAATATTTTCCCTAACGATGATTTTGGAAGATAATCAAGAAAAGAAATTTGCGTAGGTAATTTATAAGCGGTGAGATATTGATGGCAATAACTTAATAACTCCTCTACCGTTAACGTATTATCACTACGTACTACAAATGCTTTAACGGCCTCACCTGTGCTTTCCGAAGGAATACCAATAACAGCAACTTCACTGACCTTAGGATTTTTTTGAATAACCTCTTCTATTTCGCCAGGATAAACGTTAAAACCCGAAACAAGAATTAACTCTTTCTTGCGACCCACGATAAAAACGAAGCCTTGTTGATCGAGCCTTGCTAAATCACCGGTCAATAACCACCCTTCATTATCAAAAACAGGAATTGTCTCCTCTTCACCGGCGGTCCAATACGCCTTCATCACTTGAGGACCTTTAACACCTAGTTCTCCCACTTCTCCTAAAGGTACTTCACGTCCTTGCGTATCACACAAACGAATATCCGTAGAAGGCAAAGGTAACCCCACATGATTACCGGCCACAATCAAATCCCAGGGCGGTGCACAAACCACCGGTGATGCTTCTGTCAAACCATAACCTTCTAGTAATAATTTCCCTGTCACTTCTTTCCAACGTTTTTTTACAACATCCTGAAGTGGCGCACCGCCACCTAATGCAATTTTTAATGAACTAAAATCTAATTGTACAAAAGCAGGTTTCTTTAAAAGTGCCCTAAATAAGGTATTCACACCTAGCAATACACTAAAATGCTGTTTTCCTAATACATTTATTAATTGCCGAATATTTCTTGCATCAGGAATGAGCACATTCGTCGCGCCTAAACGTAACCCCATTAAACCATTCACCATCAATGAAAAAATATGATACAGCGGTAATGCCGTAATCATCGTTTCTGAACCTTCTTTCAATATAGGTCTTACCCATGCAGTTAATTGCTCAATATTTGCTAGCATATTGCGATGCGTTAACATCGCTGCCTTTGGCGTTCCTGTTGTGCCGCCAGTATATTGTAAGAACGCAATATCCTGGTATTGTAATGCAGATGGTAGACAATGCAAACCTTTCGCTTCTTTTAAACATCGCGAAAATTTAATCGCTGAAAAATGACGTTTTACTTTTGGAGTATTTTTTATCGTTCGTCGCGCAAACCAACTGATAATCCATGAACGCCACCAAGGCAATAGATCGCCTAACTCACTACTAATCACATGTTTGACATGCGTCTCTTTTAAACCTTGTGATAATTTTGGTAAAAAATTTTCGAGAATAACAATCGTTTCTGCTTGTGAATGTTTAATTTGTTGAATCAATTCTGAAGGGGTATACAGTGGATTTACATTAACGACCGTCAAACCGGCTTGTAGCACTGCAAAAACACAAACCATATACTGCGGGCAATTAGGCAACATCAACGCCACCCTACCGCCTTTTTTTAAATTTAATTGTTTTTGCAAATAGGCAGCCAGCTGCTCACTAAGCATGGCCCATTTTTGGTAGCTAATTGATGTATTAAAAAAATTCAATGCCGGTAAGTTTTTAAACTTTTGACATGAGTCGGTAAATAAGGCGTTAAGTGAAGGATAGATATCAGGATCAATTTCAGAAGGTACTTGTTGCTGATAACGATTTACCCAAATCTTTTCCATTATTTAGTCCATTGGCGGTTAACGCAAGTTAAGTAAAGGCAGTCACCTCTTTTTTTTAGTATATAATACTTATCTATCTCTTACTCTGAATGTATACTCACAGCAATGGGATTTTCGGCAATTGCCGCGAGGCCGCCGAAAGCTCAAGTGCGAAGGGTATATTAGCAAATCACAGGTGAACATTACATGAACAGTTTAATGGGGGCATCAGAAAGCTTTAAATTAAAAGCAAGCCTGTTTACCTTGACGACATTGCATTTATTTAATGCAGATCCTTTATTCATACAACAACAATTAAAATCTTTAATTGAACAAACACCGCACTTCTTCCAACAGCTGCCTATTATTCTCGATCTCGCTGCGTTAAAAAATAATGCTGAACAAATCATTGATTTCCCTGGCATCATCAGTTGTTTGCGTCGTTCGGGTGTTATTCCGGTTGGTATTCGAGGTGGTAATGCGGAACAACAAACATTAGCCATTCAAGCAGGCCTTACTATTTTACCTAATGTCAAATTAGAGAATACCGATTCAACACCAAAACCTTCCTCTACCCCTACGGCTACCGCCAAACTGATTACCCAACCGGTACGTTCAGGCCAACAAATCTATGCTAAAAACGCTGATTTAATTGTACTTGCTTCAGTCAGCCCGGGCGCGGAATTATTAGCAGATGGAAACATTCATATTTATGGCCGATTAAAAGGCCGTGCGCTAGCCGGTGTAACCGGCAACCAAAATACACATATTTTTTGCAAACACTTAGAAGCTGAATTAGTTGCTATCGCAGGTCATTATTGGCTAAGCGAAGATTTACACGATTTAGAACAAACCCAATCTTTAGCCAAAGAGGGTGTACATATTTCGCTACATCAAGAGCGTCTACAAATAAAAACCTTGAATTAAGCTAAAGATAAGGTCGTTATGGACGTCCATTTTTCTAAGATGGACATTATTGATTCTAGACTGATAGGTTTAATCAGTACTTCATCCATGCCTGCCGCAAGAAATCTTTCTTTATCTTTTGCCTCACCATGTGCTGTGATGGCAATAATGGGTACTCGCTCTCCTTTTGTTTCCTGCTGTCGAATAATTTGCGTCAGATCTATACCCGAACTATCTGGCAAACAAATATCCATGAAGATCAAATCATAAGAATATTGCATATAATACTCCAACGCCATCTGCGCATTCATTGCACTATCTACAGAACAACCCTCTATTTGTTCTAATACAGCCCTATAAACTCGTTGCAGAAGATCATTATCTTCAACCAATAAAATGCGTAATTCACCTGCCCCCAATGATAGGCTTTTACGTTGTACCTCTATTTTTTCATCCAAACTATCTGTCATTCGCCGCAACGGTATGCTACAAGCAAATAAACCGCCTTTCTCTGTTTCACTTGCTATTTCTAAAGTGACATTCAGCAACTTGATATACGTTAGTGTAATCGACATGCCTAAGTCGATACCTCTATAGTCACGTATATAATTGGGATCAAACTGATCTAAGCATGCCTTTAATCTGATTAAATCTTTTTTTTGTATCCCTTGCCCACCATCTTTAATACTCAGTTTAAATTGATCCGGCTCTTGCTCATCCTGACTTTGTTCGCAATTTACTTGTATTACAATCGAACCATGATCCATATTTTTCATCGAATAATTACTTAAATGTATCACCATTTGATAGATCAAATCCGGCGCGCCAATGACATTGACAGGCACATGACTAGGATAATCCAGCAAAAATTGCAACCCTTTACTCTTCGCTTGAAATAATAATTGCTTAATCACCTTTTCTAATAACGTTTTTAAATTAAAAGGACGTACACTCCGCCTCATTTGCTGAGCTTCTTGTTCAGAAAGATTTAATAGCCGGTTAACTAAGGGTAAAATAGAATCGCTAACATTAAGAATATCCGTGACATATTGCTGTTGGGTAGGTAATAAGCAGTCCATCGTTAAAAGTTGCGCTGTACCCATGATGCTGGCCAGCGCGGTGCGTAACTCATAGCTTAAATTAGCAATCAGTTCGGATTTAGCACGCTCCGCTTTCATTGCCGCTCGTGCAACTTTAATGGTCGAGGACAACAAACATTTATCTTCTTGTATCATTGTTTCCTTCTCATCAAATACTTAACTGCTATTTCTCTATCATTAAACTTCCATGAGCTTAGAAAATTGAATCTCTGGCCAACGCTCTATAGTCAAATTTAAATTGACATTACTCGGTGCTAAATAAGCAAGATTATCTTTACTATCGACAGCTAAATGCATAAAGGCTTTGGTTTTGAATTCTTCTAATCGCTTCGCATCATTACAACTAACCCAGCGTGCGGTTACAACATTGATCGGTTCATAAGCACATTCCACTTTATATTCGTATTTTAAGCGGTATGCAACTACATCAAATTGTAAAACACCAATCGCGCCTAGAATTAAATCGCTGCTTGCTAGAGGGCGAAAAATTTGTATCGCCCCTTCTTCTGACAACTGCACTAAACCTTTTAGCAACGCTTTTGATTTCAGCGGATCTTTTAAGCGTACGCGTTGGAATAATTCGGGCGAGAAAGAAGGGATACCCATAAACTTCAGGGTTTCACCCGCGGTAAAGCTATCACCAATTTGTATGGTGCCATGATTATGCAAGCCAATGATATCGCCTGGCCATGCTTCATCGGCACGACTACGATCACCTGCCATAAAGGTAAGCGCATTATTAACCATTAACTCGCGCTGTGTACGTACGTGGTACAACTTCATTCCGGGTATATATTTTCCAGAACATAAGCGCAAAAAGGCAATTCTATCCCGATGTGCCGGATCCATATTCGCCTGAATCTTAAATACAAACCCGCTAAAATTCGGCTCTTCCGGTTTAACTAAACGCGTATCCGCTTGTCTTGGTTGAGGAGAAGGCGCAAACTTAACAAATGCGGCTAGTAATTCTTGTATACCAAAATTATTAATGGCTGAACCAAAAAATACCGGGGTTAATTTTCCATCTCTATAAGCCCGCTCATTAAATACCGGACATGCGCCCCGCACCAGCGCTAATTCCTCTTGTAATTCTTGATATAAAAACCCAATGCGCTCTTTCACGGTAGGATCATCTAATCCAGAGAAACATTCACCTTCCTTTCTTTTTAAATTACTTGAAGGTGCATGAAAATAAACCTTGTCCTCGGGTATATGATAAATACCCTTAAATTGTTTGCCCATACCTATAGGCCAGGTCATCGGTACACAACTAATTCCCAACGTAGCTTCAATATCATCTAATAGTTCAATAGGCGGCCGCGCTTCTCTATCCATTTTATTAATAAAAGTTAAAATGGGTATCTGACGTAAACGGCATATCTCAAGTAATTTTTTCGTTCGAGGCTCAACACCTTTGGCGGCATCAATCACCATCAAAGCAGAATCGACAGCCGTTAAGGTACGATAGGTATCCTCTGAGAAATCAGCATGCCCTGGGGTATCTAACAGATTAAAAATACAACCTTGATAAGGAAATTGCATCACCGACGTAGTGACCGAAATACCACGCTCTTTTTCGAGCGCCATCCAATCAGAAGTAGCATGATGGGCCGCTTTACGCGCCTTCACCGTCCCTGCTAGCTGTATGACCCCACCCCACAATAAAAGCTTTTCCGTGAGCGTGGTTTTACCCGCATCGGGGTGCGAAATAATGGCAAATGTCCGTCTAGCTTGTATTTCAGGTTCTAACATTCGGCCCGGCCTATAAAAATGGATGGGAGATATATAACATAAGGATGATATAATTCTACACGACTCTCTATAAAAGTGTTTAAAATTTAATCGTAGAAAAACCGATTAGGAATAAAATAAAGGCGGGCGTTTTTTTTCATATAAGCTGTCTTTTATAAAAGCTTTTATTTGATAAAATCTTTATTCTAGTTTAACCTGGGCCCCTTTCTTATGGGAGAGGTGTCCGAGCGGCTTAAGGAGCACGCCTGGAAAGTGTGTGTAGGTTCATCCCTACCGCGGGTTCGAATCCCGCCCTCTCCGCCAATGGTGGTTATATGGGTCCCTTCGCAGCGCGAAGCAACGAACCCCGTCAGATCCGGAAGGAAGCAGCGGTAGTTGTAGATGCGGGTGCCGAGGTGAGGCTGGTATAACCGCCGCCATTCAAGGTGATCGTGAAGTATGAGTTACCAAGTCCTTGCTAGAAAATATCGACCTCGTTCTTTTACTCAATTGGTGGGCCAAGAATCCACTTGCCGTATTCTAAGAAACGCCCTTGAAAGTCAACGTATTCACCATGCTTATCTGTTCACAGGAACCCGTGGCGTTGGAAAAACCAGCTTAGCAAGACTGCTTGCCAAATGCTTAAACTGCTCCACAAAAATAACGTCTGAGCCCTGCGATCAATGTTCTGCATGCCAGGCGATTAATGCTAATCGATTTACCGATCTCCTCGAAGTCGATGCGGCTTCGCGTACCAAAGTAGAAGATACGCGTGACCTACTGGCCGACATTCACTATGCGCCTAGCCAAGGACGCTACAAAGTTTATCTGATCGATGAAGTGCATATGCTGTCGTCACACAGTTTTAATGCCTTACTAAAAACACTGGAAGAACCGCCACCGCATGTGGTTTTTTTGTTGGCTACCACCGACCCACAGCGTCTGCCCGCTACTATTCTCTCGCGTTGCCTACAATTTCATTTAAAAGCACTGTCTGTTGAGCAAATTAGCCTGCACTTAGAAACGATTTTAAAAAACGAGCACGTCCCTTATGAATTGAATGCATTACACCTGCTTGCTCAAGCTTCAAGAGGAAGTCTACGCGATAGCCTCAGTTTATTAGATCAAGCTATCGCTTATGCCAAGCAAACGATTACAGAACAAGATATAAAAACCTTATTAGGCAGTGTGGCCACAACCGATATAACAGAACTACTTGAAGCACTCATTTTACAGGATGTAGTTAAACTCTGGGCTATCGTAGAAAAACTCAATACACAAGCGGCTGATTTTTTACAAGTGATTGATGCGCTTTTAGCACACTTACATCAGATGGCACTTGCTCAAGTAATCACGGTTAGCATTACTAAAGAAAATGAGCACATTCAGCAGCTAGCACAACAACTTTCTGCCGAAGATACACAGCTTTACTATCAAATTGCTTTACTAAGCCGACGTGACTTATCGCTTGCACCTACGCCTCGCTTGGGTTTTGAAATGATGCTGTTAAGAATGCTAGCCTTCAACCCCATCAAACACGCTGAAAGCAGTCAACCCGCTGCGAAAAAATCGTTACCCAGTGAAACGGCTTCGCTAGCAAAAAATCGGCAGCCCATCGAAAGCAAGCAACTCGATAAAACGATTAAAAAACCAGCACTAGACTGGATTACACTAGTTAAACAATTAAATTTAACCGGACTAAGCTACACATTTGCCTGTCAATGTACGCTGCAAGAATATGCTAATAATCAAGTTAAATTATTACTGGATCCCAAACAAACTGCGTTACACACGCCCAAGCAAGAAGAAAGATTAGCGCAGGCGCTTTCTAAGCATTTTGCTCAGCCAACTGGTTTATTGATCAGCCTAGGGGACAGCAATCTTTTAACGCCCGCACGTTACGAACAGCAACAAAAAGCACAACGACTCGAGGAAACAACAAAAAACTTACAAGAGGATCCGACGCTGCAAGCTATTATCAAAACATTTGATGCTAAACTACAGCCTGAATCCATACAGCTCTTAGATGAAAATTAACGCGATAAAAATTGATATTCTTAAATAACAGAGGAAAATAAATATGAATATGAAAGTTGATCTTAATAACCTTTTAAAACAAGCGCAAGATATGCAGTCGAAAATGCAATCTGCTCAGGAAGAGTTGGCAAAAATAGTCGTCACTGGTGAAGCTGGCGGTGGTTTAGTTAAGATTGATATGGACGGCCGACACACCGCCAAATCTATCTGGCTTGATCCTTCTTTATTAAAAGAAGCGAAAGAATTTATAGAAGAATTGTTGATAGGTGCATTTAACAATGCCCTACAAAAAGTTGAAAAAGCTTCGCGACAAAAATTAACCGATTTAACCGCGCAAATTCAAACTAAATTTACTGACAGCGCAATAGAAACCGAGTGATTCATTACGTAACAACATAACTTTATGCTGATATACTCACAGCCATGGGATTTTTGGCAAGGCGCCGCGAAAACGAAGCCACCGCAGTGTATATAACATACATGAGGATGGCGAGTTAAGCGGGAACGCAGCCAAAATTTCAAGGGCGAAGAGTATATGAGAGAGGAAACATATGGCCTTTAGTCCTCTAATAACACAGCTCATGACGCATTTGCGTTGTTTACCGGGCATTGGCCCTAAGTCGGCGCAACGTATGGCCTTTCATTTACTAGAAAGAGCGAGGCCCGAAGGTTTAGCGCTAGCAAAAACCATAGAACAAGCGATTCAGAAAGTTGGCCATTGTGAGCAATGCCGAAGTTTAAGCGAAACACCGATTTGTACACTTTGCGCAAACCCCAATCGAGATAATGATCTGCTTTGTGTGGTTGAAACACCTATTGATGTCAGGGCCATTGAACAAACCGCTAGTTATAATGGTTATTATTTTGTACTCATGGGGCGCTTATCCCCTTTAGATGGGATTGGACCTGAAGAAATCGGCATTAAACACTTCATTCAGCGACTACACATACATCCTCCCAAAGAAGTTATTTTAGCGACAAATCCCACGGTAGAAGGAGAAGCCACTGCGCATTATCTTGCAGAGCTGCTTAAACAACACCACATTAAAACAAGTCGTATCGCACACGGTGTTCCCTTAGGTAGCGAGCTTGAATTTATAGACGGCAATACCATTATTCGATCACTGCATTCACGCATTACTCTTGCAGAAAATGCTTAAGGCCCGGGCGATTCAATTTTTATTTTTTTCTGCGCTGGCTCACAGAAGTCGGAGCGAAGATCCTGAATAATAGCGTCTAATTGATCGCTAGGAATATCGACCTTTAAGCTAGCCGAAATATCCATCGCTACGTCACTTGCATTATCAGCCGATAAAAAATTATTACCTTCTGCTTTCCTTTTGTTTATTTGTCCTTGCTGATGAACCCCTGTTGCTAGGCGAAAAAAACGAGCTGTTGTATTAGCGAAAAGATTTTCCTCTGCATTTAATAGCGAAGTAGACTCTGTTTTTGACATGTTTTTACTCCATTAACTTATTTGTTAACCCATACCTAGGTGTAGGCTAACAAACAAATTTATTCAAATTAAAAAACTCAACGCCATTTCTCAAGCTATCATCGCTATGCTAAAATCCATCTGATTTATTTTGCACATTAAAAATAAATTTAAATACGCATAAATATCAGGGAGAAAGTAAAAATGAAGATGAATATTTTCCGTTAGGAAAAGAAGATAAAATATTTGCCGTGTGTCCTAGTAAGCCTGTTAGCGATTTAATCCGTGTACCTGGCCCCGCTATAAAAAAAAACCCTACTCAAATAATTCCAGTGATTTACCTAGGTAGTGAGGAAAGGAATTTCCCCCCCGATTTAAAACGTACTGCAAAGTTAGTGATAAGCGGTCACTATTTCCCTTCTTTTGCCATCGATGAGCTGTGCAGAATACTCAATGTATCCAACCACTTAGATACTAAATATATTCGCCCGATCCTTCGAAGTGAATCACTACAAAAATCGCTTAAAAGTACAATCTTAGGCACGCTATCCAATTTTACAGCGGCTCGGCGAACGACAAATATAAGTGCTTTAAACTATGCACAAATTCTGAAAAATGAAACGCTAGAAGCAGCGAAAGAGTTAAAAAATGTCTTAGCTTCAGTGTCCAAGTTAGAGCAACAGGAAATTGCCGATATTTTAAAAGACTCCCCATTAGGCAAGTGTTTAGAGAAAACTGACCTAGAAAAAGCAGCCGCTATAGCAACCACGAGTTTCCGTCATTAAAGAAATTTTTGCTTAGATGAACCGCTAGCCAATCCTCTGGTTTTTCGACCAGAGGACAGCGCACGGAATCGAGAATAATGCGTTAAACTAAAGCTTGTTTTGCTTTTTCTACCAACTGAGCAAAGGTTGCTTTGTCGGTTACAGCTAAATCAGCTAATACTTTACGATCAACTGCAATCTCTGCTTTAGCGAGACCTGCAATTAAACGGCTATAGGATAAACCGTTTTCACGCGCACCCGCATTAATACGGACGATCCATAACGCACGGAAATCACGTTTTTTCTGTTTTCTATCACGGTAAGCATATTGACCTGCTTTTGTTACCGCTTGTTTTGCAGCCCGTATAACGCGACTACGCGCGCCTTTATAACCCTTCGCTGCTTTTAATATCTTCTTATGTCGGGCTCTAGCAGTGACCCCTCGTTTTACTCTTGCCATTGTATTAAACCTCTATCAATCTCTAATTATTTTAAGAACCTTGCAGCATACGATCGACAGAACGTACGTCACTTGGGTGAACTAAATTTGTTTGACGCAAGTTTCGTTTGCGCTTGGTATCTTTCTTCGTCAAGATATGGTTATGATGTGACTGTGCACATTTATAACCTTTAGCTGTAGGCTTAAATCGCTTAGCAGCCCCTCGATGGCTTTTTAACTTTGGCATAATAATCTCCGCATTACTTATTTAAATAATATATTTGTTACTTAGTTTTCTTAGGGCTAACTACTAAAACCATCTGTTTCCCTTCCATCTTAGGTCTATCGTCAATCACGGCATAAGCAGCGAGATCCTTTTCTAAGCGTTCAATTAGCTTAGCACCCAAGTGGATATGTGCGATTTCTCGACCCCGAAATCGCACGGTAATTTTAGCTTTGTCGCCCTGTTCTAGGAAACGGATCAGGTTGCGTAGCTTGACCTGATAATCTCCCTCTTCTGTCACGGGTCGAAATTTAACTTCTTTTAACTGAGTCCTTTTTTGTTTCTTCTTTTGCGCTGTTTTCTGTTTGCTAAGCTCAAAAAGATACTTACCATAATCCATAATACGACAAACAGGCGGTGCTGCTGTTGGTGCAATCTCTACTAAATCAAGACCGGCTTGTTGAGCCTGACGTAAAGCTTCTGTTAAAGAAAGAACACCTAATTGTTCGCGCTCAGGACCTATTAACCTAACTTGAGGAACTCGAATTTCCCCATTCACTCTTACTTTCTTCGTATTCCCACTACCTGTTCTAGGTTGATACGCGCCCCCTGGCCTTGGCCTCACTGGCTGCTGAATCACTTTTTCGTTGCTAATAATTATTTCTCCGCCTCATCAATTCGACATTGTTCAAGCCCTTCTCCCTTCACCATCTTTTCGAACTCTCGAACGGACATAGAAAGAGGCTGAGGGGGGGACATACTACCTAAATTACCCCCCCCCTGTCTACGTACATTAACCTGTTTGGCCTGCACTTCTTTATCGCCTATGATCAGCTGGTAGGGGACTTTCTGCAAACTATGCTCGCGGATTTTATAACCGATCTTCTCATTTCTCAAGTCTAACTTTATTCTAAACCCTAGAGACTCTAATTCTTGGGCCACCGCCTCCGCATAATCATTTTGTTTGTCCGTAATCGTCATGACAACGGCTTGGATAGGCGCTAACCAGACCGGGAAATGCCCGGCATAATGTTCGATAAGAATCGCTATAAACCGCTCAAAAGAGCCTAAAATAGCCCTATGTAGCATAACCGGCGTCTTGCGCTCCCCTTGCTCGGTCGTATATTCAGCCCCTAAACGACCTGGTGTAGAGAAATCAACCTGGATCGTCCCACATTGCCACGTACGTCCCAAACAATCCTCCAAAGTAAATTCAATTTTAGGCCCATAAAAGGCGCCTTCACCGGGTAAATACTGCCATTTTAGCGCTTTGCCATCCAATGCCTGGGCTAGCGCCTGCTCTGCCTTATCCCAGTTTTCGTCGTTACCCACGCGTAAATCAGGGCGTGTGGCTAATTTGATCAAGATTTCATTAAAACCAAAATCCGCATATACCGCATAAAGTTGGTCTATAAACGCCGCAACTTCTGACTGAATTTGTTCTTCAGTACAAAAGATATGTCCATCATCTTGTGTAAAGCCACGCACTCGCATCAAGCCATGCAACGCACCCGATGGCTCATTACGGTGACAACAACCAAATTCAGCGAACCGTAAGGGTAGATCCCTATAACTTTTCAAGCCTTGGTTAAAAACGAGAACATGTCCCGGGCAGCTCATAGGCTTTATGGCAAACTCGGTATTTTCAGAAGCACGGGTCGTAAACATCTCGTTAAAAAATTTATCCCAATGGCCTGAGCGTTCCCATAGCTGGCGTGCCAGTAATTGTGGCGTGCGTATTTCCTGGTAGCCACATTTTTCTAGCCGTTTTCGGATATATTGTTCGATGATTTGATAGATACTCCAGCCCTTGGGGTGCCAAAATATCATGCCCGGTGCTTCTTCTTGGATATGAAATAATTCTAATTGTTTACCCAATTTACGGTGATCACGCTTTTCTGCTTCTTCAATGCGTTGTAGATAGGCATTTAAATCATCCTTAGTAAACCAAGCGGTGCCGTAAATCCGCTGCAACATCTCATTTTTAGCATCACCGCGCCAATAAGCACCGGCCACACGTGTTAATTTAAAAACCTTTAATTTACTCGTATTGGGAACATGAGGACCGCGACAGAGATCAACAAAATCACCCTCTTGATAAAGCGACAATACCTCGCCTTCAGGAATATCCTCAATGATTTTGGCTTTATATTCCTCACCCATTTTACGAAACAGTTCAATGGCCTCTGTTCTAGAAAGCGTAAAACGCTTCACCGGCAACGCTTGCTTGACCAATTCCTGCATGCGCTTTTCTATCTGTTTGAGATCATCGGGTGTAAAAGGACGCTCAAAAGCAAAGTCATAATAAAACCCATTCTCAATGACAGGCCCGATAGTTACTTGGGCTTGAGGAAATAATTGTTTGACCGCATGGGCTAGTAAATGGGCGGTAGAATGCCGAATCACCTCAAGTGATTCAGTATCACGCTCAGTAAGGATACGCAATGCAACATCGGATTCAATCACATAAGAAAGATCAACGAGTTGTCCATCCACGGCCGCCGCTATAGCATTTCTTGCTAAGCCAGGGCTGATGTCGGCAGCGACTTGATAAGCGGTAGTAGGCTCAGAAAAAGTCAGCTGTTTTGAATCGGGTAAGGTAATAACAGGCATAACATATAAAATTTTTGGTAGGCACGAGTGGGATCGAACCACCGACCACCACCATGTCAAGGTGGTGCTCTACCACTGAGCTACGTGCCTGTCGTCATTAATCGTGCGTTTATGCTTTTCAAGCACCCACAGCGGTAACCGTTATAGTCGGGGCCCTGTCACCCGGGTACGCTTTTTTTGATGTCTTACGCCACAAAAGAAAGCGCACCCGGGTGCACCCCTCGCAGTCATTATTTCTTAACCTGCAATTGTATGAAACACACGATTAATTTGTGTTAATGGGGTTTGTTAAAAGAGGAGAAAATAGCATTCTTATTTTCGCGATGCAACTCTTTTTAAATTAACGGAATAACACGCTCAAGATCCGCGTCATTATTAATAAAGGGGGTTAGAATATCTTTAACGTAAGGAAATAGAAGCTCACGTCGTTTAGCATCTAACTCTTTAAAAACGAACTCAAACTTATCGATATTCGTAATACAAGTGAGTCGCTATGCTCCCGAAGAATTTCGGCCATCGTGTCCCCGAAATTCGTTCGCATGACGCGACTGAAATTAGGCCGCGATACGTCCTGCGTCCGGCACGCACTCACTCCTTCGGAGTTCATGCCCGTGCCTCCCACAAATGACTTTACGGCGTGATGCGTTTCCTGCTTCGCCCGTCAACGCACGCCTATCGCGGGCTCTTCGACTTCGCATTGCTTTCACAATGCTTTCCTGTCTCATCGATTGAAGATAGAGCACTAGAAATCATGCTAACAAACTCAACACTATCATCAATTTTTAATTGTTTAAAGAACATTATAAATTTATCCGCTGTATTAATAATAAGGTTTTTTTGTAGCCCATCAGCCAAAGATAAATGAAAATTCGATCCAAAAGCGTTAAAAATAGCTTGAAAGCTGGCCTCCTTGCCAAATAATATGGCGGTTTCCTTTATAGTTAACAGCACTTTGAATACTTCTAAACGGTCTATAGTAGGAAATTTTTTAAGAAACATTATGACACTTGAAGTATCCTTAAAATTAAGCAATGTATTTATTTTTCCTTCTTTATTTAATTCATTAAGCACAACTAAATAATCACTAGGTTCGAAATAGTCTAAAAATCTTTGAACGCTAGGCAAATTACCAAATAAGGAACTTACTTTCCCTTCGCTATTTAACATACTAAGAACAAGGAAACGATCTTTACGTTCAAAACGTAAAATAATCAAATAAAGTTTGGATATATCATCAGATAGTAAGCTTACTTTACCTTTTCTAATGAAGAAAGTAATTAATTTAAAACGTAGAACAGGGATTAATGCGTTAAAAATATCATAAAAATTACTAAAATTTTTTATCAGTACTATCATTCCTTTATAATTATTGAGTATCTGACTTTGTTGATTTCTATCTAAACAAGAAAAAACCAGAAAAAAATCATATGAATTTTTGATTAAATGAGGCAACTTATATTTTATATACGGAAAAATAGCATTACGTTGAACAGTAGATAATAATTTAAAATAATCGAAAAAAGAGCTTGCTGTCTGCATAGACATTATTGTAAACAGAATTGGTGAAGCACTAGGCACATCCATATATCCTCCTGTTATTTTTATTGATTATAAAAATAACAAAGAATATAAGCAATCATAGATTTATGATGTTAATCAATACCTATTATTTTTTCTTTTAAAAGTTTTAATTGATCTCTTACTTTTGCGGCATCTTCAAATTGCATATTTTTGGCGTATTGCAACATTTCTCGTTCTAACTGCTTGATTTTTTTTACTAATTCTTCGGGGGGTAAAGCGGCATAGTGGGCTTGCTCTTCAGCAACTTTAAGAAGATGTTGTTTGTTGGTTGAAACATCGGATCGCGCACCTTCTAAAATGTCATGCACCGCTTTAGCAATCCCTTTGGGCGTAATATGGTGCTTTTTATTATAGGCTTGTTGCTTCTCACGGCGTCTATCGGTCTCCCCTATCGCCCGTTCCATAGAACCGGTTATTTTATCGGCATAAAGAATAGCACGACCATGGATATGGCGCGCTGCACGGCCAATCGTCTGTATCAGTGAACGTTCTGAACGTAAAAAACCTTCTTTATCGGCATCCAAAATAGCGACCAAAGAAACCTCTGGCATATCTAAACCTTCGCGCAGTAAATTAATCCCTACCAACACATCAAATTTACCTAAACGCAAATCACGAATAATTTCTACCCGTTCAACGGTATCAATAGCAGAATGTAGATAACGTACTTTTACATCATGTTCCGCAAGATATTCGGTTAAGTCTTCGGCTAATCGCTTGGTCAGCGTGGTCACTAAGACGCGTTCTTTTAATAAAACACGCTTATGAATTTCAGAAAGTAAATCATCCACTTGCGTGCCTACAGGACGTACTTCAATAATCGGATCGACTAAACCGGTTGGGCGCACGACTTGTTCAACCACCGCACCTGAATGTTCTAACTCGTAAGCGCTGGGTGTTGCAGAAACATAAATCGTTTGTAACGCGAAATCTGTAAATTCTTGAAATTGTAACGGTCGGTTATCCAAGGCGGAAGGTAAACGAAATCCATACTCCACTAAGGTTTCTTTACGGGAACGATCACCTTTATACATAGCACCCAACTGCGGTATGGTGACATGTGATTCATCCACCACCATCAAACCATCACGCGGTAAATAATCCAGTAAGGTAGGCGGCGGTTGACCCGGATCACGCGCGGATAAATAACGCGAATAATTTTCAATGCCGTTGCAATAACCTAACTCCAATAACATCTCAATATCAAATCGGGTACGCTGTTCTAAACGTTGGTATTCCACCAATTTATTAGCGAGTTTGAGTTGCGCTAAACGTTCTTTTAATTCTACCTTAATGCACTCTATAGCTTCTAGAATACGTTCCCGTGGTGTCACATAATGCGTTTTTGGGTAGATGGTCAAACGCGGCACTCGCCTTAATAATTCACCCGTTAACGGATCAAAATAACTTAGGCTTTCAATTTCATCATTGAATAATTCAATACGTACCGCTTCTTCAGCGGATTCTGCCGGGTAGATATCGATAACATCACCACGTACACGATAATTAGCACGACGAAAATCAGTATCATTTCGGATATATTGTAATTCAGCTAAACGTCGCAAGATAAAACGTTGATCGACTTTATCGCCGCGACGAATATGTAACATCATATTGATATACGTATTCGGATCACCTAAACCATAGATAGCTGAAACCGTTGCCACAATAATCACGTCGCGACGCTCTAATAACGATTTTGTCGCTGACAAACGCATTTGTTCTATATGTTCATTAATGGCCGCATCTTTTTCTATAAACGTATCGGTGGTGGGCACATACGCTTCTGGCTGATAATAATCGTAATACGAAACAAAATATTCCACCGCATTATTAGGAAAGAAGCTGCGCATCTCCCCATATAATTGTGCGGCTAATGTTTTATTAGGCGCTAAAATAATGGCGGGTCTTTGTATTTTTTGTATCACATGCGCAATACTAAAGGTCTTACCCGAACCGGTAACACCGAGTAATGTCTGATGCGCTAAACCGGCATCTAATCCCTCTAGTAACCCTTTAATAGCCTGCGGTTGATCGCCGGCAGGTTTAAAATCCGAAACTAATTCAAAGGGTTTTGACATAGGACTTGCTCTTAATCAAACGAGAAACTGAATCATACTAAGGTCGAAGGCTATATAACCTATCTAGCCTGAAAAAGCCAAACTTGCTTTATTATTAATCTCTCGCCGATAATAGCGCCATTAATGGATAATTAACTCTTTATTTTAACTCAACTATCTCATTCTATGAAAATAACACTTTCGCGCCGTGTTGCGCAAATAAAGCCCTCGCCTACTTTAAGTCTTTCCGCGGCGGCTAATCGTCTAAAGGCTTCCGGAAGACCTATTATCAACCTCACGGTGGGTGAACCTGACTTCGATACACCTGAATTTATTAAGCAAGCCGCCCATCAGGCGCTTGATCAAGGCTGTACTAAGTACACCGCAGTCGATGGCATCGCCAGTCTAAAACAAGCGATCATTGATAAATTTAAGCAAGAAAATAAATTAAGCTATGAAGCGAATCAAATTATTGTTTCTAGCGGTGCTAAACAATGTATTTACAACCTCATGCAAGCGCTATTAAACCCAGGTGATGAGGTTATTATCCCTGCGCCGTATTGGGTTTCTTATCCTGATATGGCCCTGATGGCTGAAGCAAAACCAGTTTTTATATCCACCACTATCGAACAGCATTTAAAAATTACGGCAACGCAGCTTGCGCAAGCCATCACGCCGAAAACGCGACTATTGATTATCAACAGCCCCTCAAATCCAAGTGGCATGGTCTATACGCGTGAGGAACTCACTGAGCTTGCGGCGGTCTTATTAAAAAACCCACAGGTTTTTATTCTAACCGATGATATCTATGAACATATCTATTGGGGAGAACAAGCATTTGAAAATATAGTGAATGTATGTCCTGAACTTTATGAGCGAACCATTGTATTAAATGGCTGTTCAAAAGCGTATGCGATGACGGGCTGGCGAATCGGCTATGCCGCAGGCGCTAAAGAAATCATCCAGGCCATGACAAATATACAATCTCAAAGCACTTCAAACCCTAACTCCATTGCCCAAGTTGCCGCAAAAGCCGCATTAACGGGTAATCAAGATTGTGTACGCGAAATGAATAAGGTTTACCAGCAAAGACATCAGTTTTTTTCTGAAGGGCTTAATGATATTCCGGGTGTAAACTGCTTAGCGGCGATGGGCGCCTTTTATTGCTTCCCTTCCTTCAGTCATTTTATTGGCGAAGGCAAAGCATTTAATTCTGACTACGAACTAGCGGATTATTTGCTTAATAAAGCGGATATCGCCACTGTCCCAGGCTCCGCCTTTGGCGCGCCGGGACATTTACGACTTTCTTTTGCTACCGATGAGATTAATCTAAAAAATGCATTGGTTAAATTAAAAGAAGCATTGAACGCCTTCAAATAAAAAGCCTACTAATCATTGCGATTGCCACTCTGCACTCGCAATGACGAATTTTTTATCATTTGGCGATAGTACCGCGTGTCTCTTTGACAAAAAGTGTCAGTACTGCTGCAAGAACAAATGCAATAGGAATAATACTCAGCGCATGCTGAAAGCTTGTCGTTGAAAATGCCATTAAATTGCCTTTTACATGCACGCCGGTTAAAACATCCAACACTTTTCCTATCAAAGGCTGTGATAATGCGCCGCTTAACATGACTAAAGAATTAATCACCGCAATCGCTGTTCCCGCCAAAGCCACTACGTTAAGTTCTCTTGCAATCGGAAAAACAATAATCTGCGTTGAACTACACACACCAAACGTAAAAAGTAATAGTTTCAGGTAATGGGTGGACATACTAGGGAAATAAATAATCAAAGAAAACAATATCGAGCCTAATAAAGCACCTAGAATAATCGGATAACGTCGATTACCCATTTTATCTGAGATCCAACCCACCAGCGGACTCCCTATCGCCCAACCTAGAAATACAAAGGAAATAGCCGTTGCTGCCGAGACGTTTGATAAGCCGTACACGCGTATCAAATAAGGTATACCCCAAACTTCTGCAAACCCAGAAAGTGATAAATATAAAAGACTTCCTATTACACCAATCAACCACATTTGCGGATTTTTACAGAGCTTAAAAACCGCCTGAAAAAATTCTCTATAGCTTAATTTAGATGATGCAGACGCCGCGGCTGTTTTAACGGCTTTCGTTTCTGGAATTACCAGCCACATGGCGACAGTTAAAACCACACCGACCACAGCGGCAAGATAGAGTGTGGTGTTAGAACCTATAGAAACGACTAGCTTTGATAATGTGATATCACCGATCATCGCCCCAATCATACCGAGTGAGGTAGCCATACCGGCAATGAAAGCAAAACGCGAGGGGGGGAACCAAAGGGAAGCGAGTTTTAGAACACCTACAAAGGCAAACGCAGAACCAAATCCGACTAAAAAACGACCGACTTGTGCCGTAGGCAAATAATGGTGAGCAAATAAATAAGTACCCAAGGCACAGACTAAGGATGCAAATACCAACAATTTACGCGGACCGAATCGGTCCATCATAATCCCGACGGGCAATTGCATCGGTGTATAAGCGTAATAGTAGAAGGCCACTAAGTTACCAAAGGCAACCCCACCGATACTAAACATTTTTAGCAAATCTTCCGTCATCACACTCGGTAAGATTCGCAAAAAATATTCATAACAGTAGAAAAGGGCCCCTAAACCACATACTAACCAAGGAAATATGCTAATAGGTTTTTTCGGCATAAATCTACCCCACCGTTATAATAATTAGTAAATTAGGCTAGCTTTGTCCCTAAATTAAGCGCCTAATGTAAGCGCTTAATTCAGAAGCAAGCCGATTCAATGAAATGATAAGAGATTAAGCAACTTCTGCTGTATCACTGGACTTAGCAGAAGACGCTTTAGAGGAACGATTGCCGTACTTCTGTTTAAATTTATCAATACGTCCACTGGAGTCAACGATCTTTTGCTTACCCGTATAAAAAGGATGGCATTTCGCACAAACCTCTATAGAAAGATTTGCATCGCCTAAGGTGGAGCGAGTTTTAAAGCTATTGCCACAGCTACACGTTACCGTAACCACTTCATAACCTGGATGGATATCTTGTTGCATATAATTTTTATATCCCTTGAAAACAAATTAGGGCGGCATTATAACAGAAGGAACTGCAAAACAAAATTTTGCGTTAGCAAAAAGTCTTCTCATCGGAGCTAAATTCAGATATAAAGCGCTTAAAGCGCTAAAAAGTAAGCATTTTTTTGACAAAAAATCGCCTGGAACGGCCCCCAGGCAGCGTCTGTGTGATAAAAACTCATTTAGGCAAAAGGACAGGTCTATTTTGATAAAAACAAGCTTGTATACAAATAAAAAACTCCGCCTTTGCGGCTTAATCCTCAGCCTTATTTTTGTTTATTTTTACCCTAAAAAAGCCTTTGCCTTCAAACCCGGATTAAGCCTTTCTTATGGAACAGGGAAACCTGACCATGTAAACGGCTATAGAATAGCGCTACAAGATTTTTGGCCCTTTGTAGGGTTTCCAGAATCAGCCCTCAACTTTACCGGCTACTGGGATTTGAGCTTGGCCAATTGGGCAAACCACCCGCCGCTAGCGAATCAACCGCGCCATATTTCCATTATCGCCGCCTCACCGGTCATCCGATTACAAACTCGAAAATATTGCTTTCTATATGCCCAACCCTATTTAGAGTTGGGGATAGGGGCTAGCCTATTGTCCAATAATCACTTCGGACATCGAAACCTAGGCGGTCAATTTGCCTTCCAGGACTTACTTGGCATAGGATTACGCTGGAAAGCAAGCCAAGTCTGGTCATTAAGCTACCACTATGTACACTATTCAAATGCACATCTACTACCGCCCAATCAAGGTATAGACGTAAAACATTTATTCAGTTTAGGGTATGAATTTAATTAATAAATGATGAACTTCTTTAAAGAAAGTGCTATGAAAAAACCAAGTGTTGTAAAATCTATTCAGCATCTTATACTGCATTCACTTATGATTTGGACCGAATCCATCCTTCTAACGGGGCTCAGCCATGGCCAAGACTAAAACAACTGAATTATCTACCACAGAACATCAACCCTTACGTGTTTTTACTGAAAAAGCGTATCTTGATTATTCCATGTATGTCATCCTTGACCGGGCATTACCGCATATCGGTGATGGTCTAAAACCGGTACAACGCCGTATTGTTTACGCCATGTCGGAATTAGGGTTAACCGCTGTAGCAAAATATAAAAAATCAGCGCGAACCGTGGGTGATGTACTCGGTAAATTCCATCCACACAGTGATGTCGCCTGTTATGAAGCCATGGTATTAATGGCGCAATCTTTTTCCTATCGTTATCCATTGGTTGATGGTCAAGGCAATTGGGGCTCGCAAGATGATCCTAAATCGTTTGCCGCGATGCGTTACACCGAATCGCGGCTCACGCAATATGCACAAGCCTTACTCTCCGAACTCGCGGATGGTACGGTTGATTGGGTACCTAATTTTGATGCGACCTTAGATGAACCGCATCTTTTACCGGCCCGGTTACCCAATATCCTTTTAAATGGTGCAGCGGGTATTGCGGTAGGGATGGCAACCGATATTCCTCCACATAATCTTAGAGAAATCGTCAGTGCCTGTATTCGTTTACTCGATGATCCAAAAACAACACTGAAGGATCTTTTTGATCATATTCAAGGACCTGATTTTCCAACCACCGCTGAAATCATTACGCCCGCCGATGAAATTCGTAAAATGTACCAACAAGGCCAAGGCGCTGTACGTGCACGTGCTGTTTATAAGGAAGAAAACGGACAACTTATTATTACCGCTTTACCTTATCAAGTATCCGGTGCAAAAATTATTGAACAAATTGCCGAACAAATACGTGAGAAAAAACTTTCGCTCATCGAAGATTTACGTGATGAATCGGACCATGAAAACCCAACCCGCCTGGTGATTACGCCACGCTCAAATCGTGTAGATACCGAAGCCTTAATGAGTCATTTATTTGTAAGCACCGATTTAGAACGTAGCTACCGCATTAATCTCAATATGATCGGCCTTGATGGCCGTCCTCACGTCAAAAATCTGTTAACCATTTTAAAAGAATGGCTAGACTATAGGCAACAGACCGTTCGTAAACGTTTAGAATTTCGTTTAGACAAGATTTTAAATCGACTGCATTTATTGGAAGGTTTTCTGATCGTTTACCTTCATATCGATGAAGTCATTAAAATTATTCGACAACATGACGACCCCAAAGCACAATTAATTAAACGCTTTAAATTAAGTGAGCTACAAGCCGATGCCATTTTAGAAATACGTTTACGTCAACTGGCTAAACTTGAAGAAATTAAGCTACGCACGGAACAAAAAAACCTGGCGACTGAACGCGATGAATTAGAAAAAATCCTGGCTTCTAACGCAAAATTAAAACGTCTTATTCGCGATGAATTACAAAAGGACGCAAAACTATATGGTGATGAACGCCGCTCAAAGCTCGTGCAGCGCAGCGCCGCTCAAGCCATGCAGAAAACAGAAATTATCCCCTCCGAACCCATCACCGTTATTCTTTCTACACGCGGCTGGATACGTGCCGCCAAAGGTCATGACTTTGATGTCAGCGGTTTAAATTTCAAAACCGGCGACTCACTTAAAATGGCCATTCCAGGCCGTAATAACCAACTCGTTGCCTTCATCGATTCAACAGGACGCAGTTATTCAACCTCTATTCATACCCTTCCTTCTGCACGTAGCAGCGGTGAACCCTTAACCAGTCGCTTTAATCCTGCTCCCGGTGCTAGTTTCCAAGCCATGATTACGGGTAACCCTGAACAATCTATTTTAGTCGCATCGGATGCGGGTTACGGATTTATCACACAAATCAGCGAGCTTTATTCTAAAAACCGTAATGGAAAAAACCTATTAAAATTACCTACACAAAGTCAGGTACTACAACCACGAAGGATAGACAATCTTGAAGACAACTATCTTGCCATCGCGACAAACAGCGGTTACTTATTAATTATTGCTGCCAAGGAGTTACCGATTTTAGCTCGAGGCAAAGGAAATAAAATAATACAAATACCCACGGAAAAATTAGAACAACGTGAAGAATTTGTCATTGATATCGCTGTATTACCTACAAAAAATAGTTCACTGGATATCATTGCAGGAAAACGACAAGTCACCTTAAAAGCGTCGGACTTAGCCCATTACCGAGGAAAACGTGGACAACGAGGTCACAAACTACCACGCGGTTTACAAAAGCTTGATCGGCTAGCCGTTCATACAAGTTAATTTTATGTCGAATAAACACCTTAATTATCTTTGGTTTTTCTTACTGGCCTCATTTTGGGGTGGTTCATTTGTCGCTATTAAAGAAGTAGTAAGCACCGTTCCGCCTTTTTTTGGCGCGGCGCTACGCGTTGGTTTGGCCTTATTTTTCCTTATCATTATGTTGTGTTGCTTAAGGAAAAAGGTATCCGCGCCTTTTTCCACTCGTTGGCGCATTTGGATTATGGGACTTTTCTCACAGGGGATTCCATTCTCCTTTTTATTCTGGGGCGAACAACATATTTCATCCGGTTTAGCCGGTATATTAAATGGAACCGTCCCTATCTGGACCTTATTATTTAGCCTAACCTCGCCTAAAACCAGAAACTTTTCGGCTTTGAAAGGCATCGGTTTATCCATTGGCTTATTAGGTATTTGTATTATCTTTTGGCCCATGCTGCACTTTAACCATACGCCTTCCTATTTATTAGGTACGATATCCGTACTGTTCATGGCGGTTAGCTATGCGATAGGAAACTTACTCAATCAACGTATGTTATCTGGCAAAATAAAATTAGATTTTTATGCCAATATCTATCATCAACATTGGGCCAGCTTAGTTTTTTTAATCCTGGCTTCGCTTTGCTTTGAAAATTTACCGAGCAAAATCGTGCTGCTTCATACGCCTTTACTCTGGGTAGCCAGCATTTATATGGGCTTATTCTCTACCGCCTTGGCTTGGATTATTTACTATCATCTGATTCGAGAATGGGATGCTGTTCGAGCCAGCGCAGTCATGTATATAGTTCCTATTATGGCGATACTGTGGGATTTTATTTTTTTCCACAATCGCCCGCAATGGACAGAAGGCTTAGGCATTATTACGATCTTATTCGGCGTTATTTTAATACAACTACCCAAAAACAGACGCCTTCAACCAGCGCCCTGAATTTAGCCGCGCATCAAACAACGCTATTTAGCGGATAAAACCTGCTGCAAATGCTTAGCAAACGCTTCATGACCTACTTGGCCAACGATTCTTTGCGCATTTAACTCTTTACCATCTGGCGTAAAAAACAAAAAAGTCGGTGGTGCAATCACATTAAACTTTTTCTCTAAGGCTTTATCAACGGCATCATTTGCCGTGACATCCGCACGCAATACGATAAAACGCGATAACAACGATTTCACCTGCGCCTCAGGAAATACCGCATGCTCCATTTCTTTGCACGAGATACACCAGTTCGCATAAAAATCTAATAATACCGGTTTATTTTCCTGCTTCGCTTTAATCAACGCTCGATTGAGATCCGGAATACCTTTTACCGCCTGAAAATTGCCATTCACGGCGACTTGATTTGATTTAAATAAATTAAAAGGCTGTAAATTTGGCGGAACAATGCGTAATAATAACCAGCCCGCCATGATTAACATCATAATTCCCAATACTATTTTCACACCATTCATCCAAGGGCCTGATTTCGGCAACCATTTCCCAGCGGAAGTACCAATAATCAATAAGGGCACACCCGAACCCAAGCCCAAAATAAACAACGCAAAACCACCTAAAACGGCATTACCGGTATTACCAATATACGTCAACACACCGACTAAAGGCGCAGTGATACAAGGCGAGATAACCAAGGTGGACAAACAACCCATCAAGGCGACACCCCAATAATCCCCCCCCTGTTGACGATTGGTTAAATTATTTAGTTTCTCCTGCCAACTGGCGGGAAGCTGTAACTCATAAAAACCAAATAAAGAAACAGCCAGCAATACAAACATTAAGCTAACAAAAATAATAACCCACGGACTTTGTAGAAACGATTGCAAATAGCTACCGGCCAACCCGGCAAAAACACCCGCCAGCGCATACGTTAACGCCATCGCTAGCACGTAGGTTAAAGATAAGCTAAATGCTTTCAGCGTCGTTAATTGTTGTTTCTGGCCTAAAATAATGGCGGATAGCACGGGGATCAGGGGGAGAACACAAGGCGTTAGTGATAATAATAACCCAAAGCCAAAAAAACCTAATAAAATTAAGCCAATATTATGACTGGCTAACAAGCGCATAGCTTTGCCTTGCTCGCCCTTCGCTGGCAATGAGCTACTGCCTACTCCCTTCTGCACTGACAAAGTAAGCTGCTGAGTAACCGGCGGATAGCAAAAACCGGCCGCCGCACAGCCCTGGTAATGGATACTGAGCTTTAAAGTATTTTTTAAAGGATGAAGAAACTTCAGTAAGACGGTCGTTCCACTTTGATATACTTGATATTTATTGAGAAATTTATTCTGTTTAGGGATACCCGGCGGTAAAACCACAGGCTTTATAGGCTGATCGCTTTCAAAATGAATTTTTTCACGATAAAGATAGTAGCCCGGCTTGATGGCCAAGTGAACTGAGATAGTTTCAGCATCCAGTTGCTTCGTTGTTACTTGAAAAACCTGTTCCACCGGTAGGGGTTGGTCTGCATAAGAGGGAGCGAATACCCCGCCTAATAGTAAACCTAACACGAAAATTTTGATGAGTTTAGAAAAAAATAACAAAATACACCCTCTCAGATAAGCAACAACCTAGAAAATCTGTTGAATCGTGAAAACCCCAAGCCGGATTTATTATCCTTAAATAGATAGTCCTTTTCCCAAGATTTTTCTAGCCGATCAATGAAATAATAATGAAAAACACAGTAATTTTATAAAAATCTCAACCCTACTTTCCAAGCGCTCTAGCACTAAAGCTTTAAAATCTTGGGCTTAATGCCCAAACTTCTTCACAGAATCCCTAAAAAAATTAAAATGGTTGCTATAATACGCTTGTCGCCACACCGCCCCTACTATATCATGGGAACTCCTCTGGCCTAGTCAAGATTCAAAGGATACTGTATATGCAAAATGCAATTGATCAACTGCCCGTTCTATCCATTCAAGCTAGTCCTAGCACGGATACCGCCCAACAACCATTAAAAACTTACGTTAAGCGGGCATTAGAAAATTATTTTTCACACTTAACTACTGAAAATAACTTGTCTTCTACACCGCCTAAACTGGATCTTTATGGACTCGTTTTAAGTGAGGTTGAATACCCGTTACTAGAAATTGTGTTACAACAAACCCGAGGCAACCAAACCAAAGCAGCAAAATTGCTTGGGATTAGCCGAGGCACGCTGCGTAAAAAATTAAAACAATATGATCTTGCATAACCAGATATGAATGTCTAATTAGCTTCAGCTTCTTTCTTATAAAAAATAACAATAAAAATAAAAAACAATGGCTTCTTCGGCTATCAAGAAAGCTTATATAAACTGGATATTCTGGTTTTTTGTCGGTAACGCTATTTTATTCTGGGTGATAGGACTACACTATTTCGCCGTCATCCTTCCTTTTCATTTATCTACGTCTACCGTCGTTAATCAGTTTATTGCCTGGCTATTTTTACTGAGCGCCTATTTTGGTCAATTGGGCCTATTTGCCTGCTTAGCCGCTGCTTTACCAACCCTACTCGTATTTATATACCCAAAAAAATACCTGGTTTTTACTAGCTCAGTGATCCTTGCGTTTTTAATCACGTGGCTACTTTGCCTAGATACCTTTGTATTTAGCCAATACCGTTTTCACTTAAATGGGATCCTATGGAATTTACTCACCAGCGGCCAAGCCACTGAAGTCTTTGATCTATCTTGGCTAGAATGGCTTACGACTGGATTGCTGTCCCTCTTTCTACTCGGTTTAGAAGTAGGCTTAGCCATATTGATATGGAAAAAATGTAGCACCAAGCCCTTTCGTTCGAAATATCCGCTTTCTTTAATAGGGTGTCTCTTATTTTCCTACTACATGTTAGCCTTGATTGTGCCTTTTTCAGGCTCCTTATCGTTGAATCAACAAGCCTATACCATTCCACTTTACTATGAGATTCTCGCTAAATTTTTACCTGGAAATAGATTGCCGGCACTAGAAAGTCTATATCGACAGGATTTTGTGGAAATTAATCATACCAATGCAAAATTAAATTATCCCCTTCACCCTTTAATCTATAAAACCACTCAAAAGCCGCTGAATATCGTCTTTATACTTATTGATACCTGGCGATTCGATATGATGAATGCGGTTAATACACCGAATATTTATCGTTTTGCACAAGAAAGCTGGCAGTTTCAGCAGCATTTTAGTGGCGGCAACGGCACACAACCCGGTATTTTCTCATTATTCTATAGCCTACCCGCTACGTACTGGACCGCTACGATTAACGAACATAAAAGCCCTGTATTCATCAATAAACTTTTAGATGAAGGTTACCATACCGGTGTTTTTGCTAGCGCAACCTTACTAGCACCGGCCTTTAATCAAAACGTCTTTAGCCAGATAAAAAATTTACAAACCATAACGCCCGGTGATTTTCCTCCGCAGAGAGACGAACGCATCACCAACGAGTTTAAACAATTTGTTAGCCACAACAGCTCATCGCCTTTTTTCAGCTTTCTATTCTATGACGCAGCACATAGCTTCTGTTATGGAAAGAGCCCAGAAAATCCATTTCAACCGAGTATTAGTGTCTGCGATCGTCTGACCTACACCAACCATACCGATCCAATGCCCACTTTTAATCGCTATAAAAATGCCTTGTATTATATTGACGAATTGGTAGGGCAAGACTTAGCATTACTTAAAAAACAACATTTACTCGACAACACAATTGTTGTAATCACCGGTGATCATGGGAATGAATTTAATGATAACCATCTAGGTTACTGGGGACATGCGAGCAACTTCACTCACTATCAAACACAAACGCCTTTAATCATACATTGGCCAGGCCAAAAACCGGCTGTGATTAAGCATCGCACCACCCATTACGATATCGTGCCCACTATTTTAAAGCGCCTCTTTGGATGCCAAAACCCTACGGATGATTACAGTATCGGCCAATCATTATTTGACCAGAAAAAGCGCCCTTATTTACTCTTACATAGCTATACTAATTTAGGCATTATCAAAGATAAGCATATTATTAGCATTTACCCTTCAGGTTATTTTCAAGTTCAGGATATGCACGCAAAAATACTAGCTCATGATCAACTACCCATGGAAACTATATTAAGTGCCCTATCACAAACAAAACGATATTATGCTGCCCAATAAAATTCATTATTTAAAGGTTTTAGCTTGACAGGCTTAGCCCGCCTTTAGCACAATAGGCGACCGTTTGGCTATGTAGCTCAGTTGGGTGAGCAAGAACAAGAAAAAGCAACGCTTTTTCCTTGCGAACGCCCGAAGCAGGAGCGTAGGGCCGGCTTTCAAGCGGAGCAGGATTGCGTAGCGCAGAAAGGAGCACACCCAGAATAGTTCGAAGATAAAAAGTTTTGGCTATGTAGCTCAGTTGGTTAGAGCACAGCATTCATAATGCTGGGGTCGGTGGTTCGAGCCCACCCATAGCTACCAAAATAATCGTGTTAATTCAAATAGTTACTTAAAATTTCCTCTTCCCTACCTTAAGCTGTTCGAGTGTACTGTAGGGAATTTGTAACAATCCTTTCAGCCGCATCCTTTAAATGGTCACTGCTCAAGTGAGCATATCTCAATACCATATCAAAAGAAGCCCAGCCACCGAGCTGCTGCAACTCCTGTAACGATGTTCCATTTTGTACATGCCACGAAGCCCAGGTGTGGCGCAAATCATGCCAGCGAAAATTTTCTATTCCTACTCGTTTTAATGCTTTCCGCCAAGCTTTAGTATTACACTGTTCAATAGGCTTACCTTTATAAGTAAAAACAAACTTGGTATGTTTTCCCATTTGTCTTTTTATAATAGCAACAGCTTCACTGTTCAGTGGAACAGGAATAGCTTTTTTAGATTTCGCAAGTGAGTCGCTATGCTCCCGAAGAATTTCGGCCATCGTGTCCCCGAAATTCGTTCGCATGACGCGACTGAAATTAGGCCGCGATACGTCCTGCGTCCGGCACGCACTCACTCCTTCGGAGTTCATGCCCGTGCCTCCCACAAATGACTTTACGGCGTGATGCGTTTCCTGCTTCGCCCGTCAACGCACGCCTATCGCGGGCTCTTCGACTTCGCATTGCTTTCACAATGCTTTCCTGTCTCATCGACTGAGCAGCGCGAACAAATGCATGTCGCTTGACCAAATCGATATCCTGCCAACATAATCCTGTCACGTTCTTTTTTCGTAATCCTGTCGCTAAAGAAAAAGTAGCTAAATCAGCTAGATGAGATGGTAATACTTGAAGTAGCCTTTGAGCCTCTTCTCGTGTCAACCAACGTTCTCGCCTTTCTCCCAAACGGCGCATTTCCACAAAAGGAGCTTTTTCAATCCATTTCCACTTTTCTTCTGCTTTTTTTAAAATTGCTCTTAACACAGCTAACAGCCGATTGACTGTAGCAGGCGCAACGCCCTCCTTTTCTTTTTCTCTTGCAATGTCCTCAAGCAAGTCACCGTCGATTTCACTTAATTTCTTATCCTTAAGATAAGGACATACCCAATCAAGGTGAAATTTGTCAGTATCAAGACTACGTTTATAAGTTGCTTCGTTTAACCAACGTATTACAGCTTCTTGCCATAAACGTTGTGGCTTTTCTTTTAATTTGCTTCGACGCCATAAATCAGCTTTTAATCGATCATGCAATTCCTGCGCCGCCGCTTTGTTTGACGTCCCAGTAGTTCGTTGTATTCTTTTTCCATTGTGAGTAAGGTCAATCCACCAAACTCTGTTTCTCGCGTAGAGTGCCATGTTTCTCTCCTATTATTAGAGACACCCTGCGATATTTGGTTGCAGGGCTGATCGTAAAGCGAACGAACATAATTAACAAGGTCTTCTTCTAAAAAACACCAACCCCGCCCAGGTTTAGCGGCAGGAATTTTTTTACTTGCCGCTAACCTTCGAAGACCACCCGGGCTCATCTTTAAAAATTGCGCCGCTTCTTCAAGATTGAAGGTTTTCATATTGCTAACTCCTATTTGTACAAACAAATCAAACTACGGATATTGATTGCCCCCCCCATTTCAATTCATCCAAATTGATTAACTGAAACCTAATTTAGATTACTAAATAAAAATGTATGCATGCGTACATTTTTTTTGAATAAACTACGCGGGTAGCCAAAAAATAATAAGGAGTTTTTTTATGCAAGAAACAACTCTAAGAAAAATAATTCGTTATTTTGGAAGCATTACTAAAATGGCCAATAAAATTGGGGTTAGCCGAACAACTATTTATCGTTATCTCGATGGGAGTTCCATTCCACCGGACATTGCCTTTCGTATTGAGACTAAAAGCAAAGGAAAATTTAACTATAAGGCGTTAATTCCTTGGAAAGTTAAATACAACTTAGAGCTTGATACTTTTCCATCAACCCTAATGCACTTACCATTAAAGTACATCGTTATTCCAGAAGAAATTCCTTATTTTACCGATCAAAAAAACCTATCGCTGCATGAACACCGTGCTATCTGCGTAGATGAAAATAATCAGCTTATTTATGGCTTAGAATCCATCGAAACCAGCAAGAAACATGAGAAGAAAACGGTACTTGCTTGGCGGATTTCTTTATCCGCTCTACTAGAAAAAAAATATGAACTCACTGTATTAATGCAAACGTTTTTAATAAGCGAGCGTGTAGCAATAGGAATTGCACTAGAAAAATTTTTAGGAGAGCGTCGTGGTAGACAAAATGTGCAGAATTCTACACCTTTCAATTTTAAAAAAGGAATTAAAACGAGAAAATTGGTTGCTACATATTTAGGTTTTGGCAGTCACTTTACCTACCAGAGAGCCAAAGAAATATTCAAGCAAGGTTGTGGAGAATTGATTGAAAAAACCGATCAAAAAAAATTAGCGATATCAAAAGCCGCACATTTAGCAAAGTTTACTCATCAAGAACAGAAAAATAAATTAAATACTAATTAATCAATAAATTTTTATTAAAAAAGGAAAAAATACCATGCGTGATTATGCAAAAATCTCATCCGAATTTTGGATAAGTCCAATGGGTAAAAAAATAAAAAATTGTGGGTTAGAAGCAAAAGTCATTGCATTCTATTTAATGACCTGTAGCCACACCAACATGATTAGTTTTTATTATTTACCCCTCTATTTTATCGCTCATGAAACAGGAATCCCCTTAGAGGACGTTTCAAAAGGAATCAACGATCTTATAGAAATAAAATTCTGCTCCTATGACGATGATACCGATCACGTTTGGGTGCATGACATGGCTGCGGATGAATTAGGATCACTTAAAAAAAGCGATAATCGTGTTAAACATATTCATAAAATATATAAAAAACTCCCTAACATATCCCTTCGAAGAGCCTTTTTTGAAAGATACCGTGACTCGTTTCATCTACAACCCATTCTTAGCGTTTCTTCTAAGCCCCTTCGAAGCCAGGAACAGAAACAGGATCAGAAGCAGAAACAGAATCAGGATCAGAAACAATTTCAGAAACAGGATGATGATGATGTTGGCGCGACAGATGTCGCGCTCAGCAGCAGCCCATTAAAAATTCCTGTTAATAAATCTTTATGTTTAGTAAAAACACCACTCGCTATCGACATTGCCATACCGTTAAAAAATAACCATCATTTTTTGGTAACGCCTACACAGCTAGAAAATTGGCAAAAAACGTATCCAAATATCAACGTTTTACAAGAACTACGCCAAATACAAGCCTGGAATGAAGCAAATCCCACCGAGCGTAAAACAACATTGACAGTTTTTCGACATATCAACACCTGGTTGGCTAAAGAACATCGGGAATCGTTACATCGTCAACAATCACCGCCCGTAAAACACGCTAATCGCTTAGCTGAGCGCGGCCTAAGCCCTACCTTAGACCATAACCTTATTGTGTGCGAGAAGTGGCTCAACCGAACCGTTGTAACAGAAGAATAACTTGGAGAAAACAACATGACTGACGACGATAAAAAAGAATTTTTAGAAGGGCTAACGTTTTTAGCAGAGTCCTTTAACAAAAGAGTTTCTAGTTTATTGCTCGAAACTTACTGGCAATGTCTACGGCCTTATCCTATCGCTAAAGTGAAAATGGCTATGGCAAACATATTGACCAATCCTGATCGCGAAGTATGGGGTATGCCTATACCTGCTGAATTAATCTCATTAATCCAAGGCGACTGTCGGCAATTTGCCCAACATGCTTGGGCGCAAGTTATCCACGCTATAAAGACAATCGGACGCTATGACAGTGTGGTCTTCGATAACTCAATTATTCATTGCGTTATATGTGACCTAGGGGGATGGATTTACTTGTGTCATCAACCTGAACGGGATTTATCATCTTTACGGGAAGAGTTTATAAAACGTTTTCAAAAATATTACGCTAACCCAAGCATTCATTATCCCTGCGTGCTCAAAGGTATTTCAGAGCACGATAATGAGGCAAGAGGATTTTCTCATAACAAGCCCGATCCGACCCTGATAGGTAATTCTAAACGTGCTTTAGAGGTTTATAAAAACGGTAATAAACAATTGGAGGTAAATCCCCCATTGTCTCTTTCAAAAGCCACTCAGCAATTTGAACCCGAAAAATAAAAATAAATAGGAAACAAATTATGTTTAATTTAGTTGAAGCCATCTTGCAGTACAATCAAGCACATCAATCAAACATAAAATCAAATAAAACCTGGGGTCTTGCCTATCTACAACCCGAAGGCTTGGCTGCTTTAAACGACTGTGAACAACTCACTGAAAAATACGTTTATCATGCCTCACACTTTGTTACCGATCGTAAAGCCTTACGCAAGGCATTAGCCGAAACAAGACATCAATCGACCCATCAATCGCTACCCGTTTTAAAAGATATCGTTCAACGACTAAAAATCGATCAATCTATTTTAGATCGCTTCAATTGGGAAGAATTGATCGCACGTTCATTCAGTTATCCTATTTTACAGCAACGTTTTAAGGAGGCAAGAGTAGAAAACGATGACAAGACTCAACAAATGATTATTCAAGCCTATAAACAATGGAAAATACATGAACCTTTTCAATATTATTCAAGCCAAGGTTTATTATTTTTATTAGATGTTATTACTCAATATCAAGATCGTTTTTCAGAAGCGCAAAAAGAACTAGCAGCAAAACAAAAAGCGTGGATGACCTCTATGCGTCTTCCTACGGCTATTGCTGAAAGTTATGAACATTTTTTATTGACGGAGTCAAATAAGCTGGTCGTATTAAGGGAACAGGTGATTGAAGCGTTGTTATTACGCTTAAAAGGCATCGAATCTCAAAAACAAGTCACGTGTGATGACCCTAGTTATACGTTTGTAAAATGTATCCCTTCATTAGGGTTGCCCGCTATTTCCTTACCTCACTATCAATTGAAGCTGGATAACGCTACCTTTTATCAAATTCAGTATGCTATCGAAAAATACGGCGATGTGAATCAAAAGAAACGGCTATATCAGCCAAATAGGTATCAATCCAAAGGATATAGTTCTATCACCCTAGGATCACACCGTTTATTAATTCCAAGACCTATAAAAAAATGGGTTGGGTTATTTTCCCGTCGTCGCCGCTTACAATTTTTAGAGTCACAGCAAGCGTTATTAGCGCAACTTTCTTTTCCTATGATTTTTTATGTTCAATCACCGGATGCACTGACCTTATCGGATCCCGCATTACAGGTGTATATGGCACGCCATCAAGCATTACAACAGTCACTTCAATTACTCATTAAACAACAGCCTAATCGCTGGTGGCAATGGCAGCAAAAATGCTGGTATAAAGCATGGCAAGCCTGGCTGATCGAACAGATTCATAAAAACCAAGAAGGTTTGTCAGATTGCGTAGTGGCTTTTTATGAGCATGTGCAAAGCCATCAAGAACGGCTAAATGAAACGACGTACCGAGAGAAAGTACAAAATACTATTCAAGTTATCCAAACATTAATCAACAATGATCTATCTGACCATCAAGATATATTATTAAATTCGACACTTGAAGGCTTGTCTACCTTGCTAAAAGAACAAGAGGAGAAACATAACAGACACTCCTTTTCTGCTTCAGATGTTTTGTTACTGAATTTTAAACAGGACTTATCGACTGTTTTAGCCAATTATATGCAATCTTACCAGAATCAAGGCGTTCCTATTCCGGACAAAATACTCTCAGAGATTAACTATTTATCAAACATGCTCACAAACTCCATTGATATTGTGAAATTTGGGGAGGAACTTACGCAGCGCTATCGACAACCTATTTTGTTTAAATGGGTGTCTGCATTGGATTTCAACACATTGCGTCGTCATTTAAAAACCGTGCTTGATAATCCAAAATACAGTATGGAGCAGTTAACACTAGCCGCGCAGCCTCACGTTGAGCAAGCTGTCTCTCAGGATACTGATGATTTATCAGATAGCTCATGGGAAAAAATTGATCCGCTACCAACTCAAGCCCAACCGTTAATAAATAATTCCAAAAATCCCCCTTCTTTTTTTAGAAATTCTTTTAAATTCACTGAGCAAGCATCAAACGCTTTTACCATTCGTGCGACTGCATAAATAAACTTCAAAAGAATTTCTGACGAGGAAAAATAATGATCGATAAACAAAAAAATATCACTACTATAAAAGGGCATAGGGATACAGATGACGTTTATTACCAAAAAGCACTCAAGATTAATCAAATATTACACGATGGCTCAATCAATAAGAGCAATCGGGTACGGGTTGTTGCAACCACCATTATAGCTTTATTAAAAGACAGTGATATAAATCGTGAAAATGACTGCCTTTCTATGATAAACGAGTTAAATAGTAGGGCTGAAGAAGCATTACACGAAAAAGACAAACGAGAATTTATACATTACATAAAAATATCAGTTCCGCCTATCTTCGATAATCACCTTAAATTTAGAAACGCATTACTAGAAACCCTGCACGTGCTTGAGAGTATCAATATTCGTTCATCAATGAATTCAGGTACGGATATTTTGGGTATATTTTATGAGAAATTTTTAAAATATGGCAATGCAGCAAAAGAAATGGGGATTGTTTTCACGCCTAAACATATCACTCGTTTTGCTGTTGAGGTATTAAATATTACAAACAAAGATAAAGTTTTAGACCCTACCTGTGGAACAGGCGGGTTTTTAATTTCTGCGCTTGATAAGGTAAAAAATGAAGTTGACCACGAAGAATTTGAAAAATTTAAGTCAGAAGGGATTTATGGCATAGAACAAGACCCCGAGATTGCTGCGCTAGCGCTTGTAAATATGATATTTAGAGGAAGTAGCCGCGTTAATCTTGAAGGCGGAAATTGTTTTACAACCACGAAATTTATGGACTTAAAAGTATCAAAAGTCCTCATGAATCCGCCTTATTCCCTTAAAAACCCCAATGAAAAAGAATATAAATTTATAGATTTTGCTTTAAATAAGATGGAAAAAGGAGGTTATTTATTCGCTATCGTTCCTAACTCCGTCATGTTGCTATCGAATGCTAAAAAATGGCGTTCTAAGCTATTAGAGGAAAACACCTTAAAAGCGGTGATAAAGCTGCCAGATGACCTGTTTTACCCTGTCAATGTATGCACTTATGCCATTATTATTCAAAAAGGAGTTCCCCATCAGGATGCTAGTGTTATGTGGGCTTGGCTAAAAGATGGCCTGGTAAAAAGGAAAGGTATTATGGTTAGCGCTTCTTCACAAAAAAATAATATAGAAGCGATAAAGCATGCGCTTATTTCACACCTTAATAACATTAAGGTAGAGGCTAGCCGGCGTGAATTTATACAGAAACCAATCAATTATGATAGCTATCTTGAATACGCTCCAGAGAGCTATTTAGAGGATGAACAATTTTCAGATACCGAATTAGCATTACAAACCAAAATCGTCGTAAAAAACCTTATTCCTTATTATTTATGCAAACAATAGATTTTTATTTTGATATACAACGGTGCGAGTCTAGTAATTTATATGATTACTCCGCGGGGGAAATTCCTTTTGTCTCGAGTACAAAATTAAATAATGGCGTGGTGAAACATGTCAGCCTTTTAGACGAAAGCGAGCTAATAAAAAATGTTCCTTGTATCGTGGTCAATACCTTTGGCTTTGCGACGGTTCAAACAAAACCATTCATTGGTGGTGGTAATGGAGGCGGTTATATTAATCCATTAATTCCAAAACAAGCCATGAGTATGATTGAGTTAGCTTATTATGCCGGTCAAATAAATTTACAATCTTGGCGTTTCTCTTATGGCAGACGAGCCATTAAACGTAGATTGATAGCGTTAAAACTGAAAAAATTTGACAAAAATATTTTCAATGAGAATATTTTAATCGATTTAAAAAATAATATGATGCTTCAAATCAACAACTTTATTGATGATTTTAGTCATATCGCGTTGTTATCTAAATAAATTGTATTAAAATAATATATTATCTTTATTTTTAAACAATGTGTACCTCCATATATCCCTAATCCCGTTTCTTTCTCCCTTTTTTATATAAATTTCTTTTAATAATCTTTAAATAGAATGAAAATTTTTATGGTATATTAATGCAACATATATTTTTAATAGATGCTTACTATGTCTAGAATATATCAAACATTAGTCTGTCTTTCTTCAGGTGTTATTACGCTCGATCAATATCTACAAATCCCATCATATAAACGCGAGAGCATGCAATATCTTTTCTCACCCGATGGACGACAAGCTATTGCTGAAGGTGTTATTACACTTGAGCAATACCTACAAATCCCATTAGATGAACGCAAAAGCATGCAATATCTTTTTTCACCCGATGGGCGGCAAGCGGTTGCTGACGGTGTTATTACACTCGAGCAATATCTACAAACCCCATTGGACTTCTGGGATCAACGCAAGAGCATGCAATATCTTTTCTCACCCGATGGACGACAAGCTATTGCTGACGGTGTTATCACACTCGAGCAATACCTACAAATCCCATGGAATGAACGAAAAAATGTAATAACTGAATTACAAGACTACTGTTTTAGCTATATGCGACAAGCTATTGCCAATGGGATTATCACATTCGAGCAATACATACAAATCCCGAATCGTTATAGCATGAAATATCTTTTTTCACCCAATGTGCAACAAGCAGTTGCTGACGGCATTATTACATTCGAGCGATATCTACAAATCCCATCAGATGAACGCTATAGCATGGCATATCTTTTTTCACCCGATGGGCGACAAGCACTTGCTGATGGCATTATTACACTCAAGCGATATCTACAAATCCCATCAGATGAACGCAAGAACATAGAATATCTTTTTTCAGCTGATGGGCGACAAGCTATTGTTGATGGTGTTATTACACTCGAGCGATATCTACAAATCCCATCAAATGAACGCAAAAACATGGGGTATCTTTCTTCATCTGATGGGCGACAGGCAGTTGCTGACGGTATTATTACACTTGAGCGATATCTACAAATCCCATCAAATGAGCGCGAGAGCATGAAATATCTCTTTTCACCCAATGGGCGACAGGCAGTTGCTGACGGTATTATTACACTTGAGCGATATCTACAAATCCCATCAAATGAACGCGAGAGCATAGAATATCTTTTTTCGCCCAATGGGCGGCAAGCTATTGCTGACGGTGCTATTACAATCGAGCAATATCTACAAATTCCACGGCATGGGTATAAACGCCAAAATGTAATGATTGCATTAAATGTTCCCTATATGCGGCAAGCTTTTGCTGACGGTATTATTACACTTGAACAATATCTACAACCCAGATGCGATGAACGCCAAAATGTAATTTTTGCACTACAAGATCCCGGTGTACAACAAGCTATTGCTGACGGTGTTATTACACTCGCGCGATATCTACAAATCCCATGGTATGAACACCAAAGAGCAATGATTGCATTACAAGATCCCGATGTGCGACAAGCTATTGCTGACGGTGTTATTTCGCTCGAGCGATATCTACAAATCCCATCAAATGAACGCAAAAATGCAATGACTGCATTACTGGATCCCCATATGCGACAAAGAATAATAAATGGCCAGATCGCTATTGAAAACATTATAGGCACCGATCCTGCTCGTCATTATGCTGACGTTGTTGCCTTTGCTGCACCCAATATTAACAACACACAAAGTACTCATACCACTAGTGTTCATCAATCTGTTTCTGAATCTGCGACTCGATTAGCTAATCTTTATAAATCAAGAATTAATGGTGCTTGCTTAGAAAGTACTATCGGAAAAGCACAAACCTATATCAATAATTTACCAGATGACTCTGAAAAAAATACAGCAGCTAAACGAGGTTTTTTAAGGATCGTAGCGCCCGATTACACTTTTACGGATCCTAAATCTCAAATCTCAATAAAACAGTTATTAGCATTGGTATATTTAGCAATACATGATGACGAAAACCGAACCAGTAGTCTTGAAGATGCGGAAACTCAATTTGTCGAAGCGCTATATGAAATACAACGAGAATATAACTTATCAAAATCAGGCATTGATCTAGGCGGTCAAGAAGACCAATATACTTGTTCAGCAGGGGCATTTAATAAGTTCATTGAGAAATTAGTTGGTATTCATCCTGAATGTCGAGTTCTATTTATTACAAGAGAAACTGCTTCATTTAAATTACCTATCGTTGTTCGTGAAGAAGCCATGAGGTATTTAACAACCTTTGCTAATCTTAATACGGCTGAAGCACTATCCTCATTCACACACTTAATAACACAAGTAAAAAAAGATGGCGTAGAAGTAATTTGGGAGCATATTAGAAATAATATCGCTACGCGTATGTTTGATGAATTTGGCCGCCTCTATCGAAATAGAGCCGATCCCGATTTTACCGCGCTCATTGAAGCGGGTAAATATGAGGAATTAAAAGACTTAAACACATTTCAAGAGCAAATACAAAAGGGCTACCTTAGTAAGCACAAAGCTGATGGTGCAGAATCTCAGAAAGAAGATGTTATAAATCCAGAAAAATTAATCTATACCCAAATTGAGATGCAACTAGCTAAGCTTGAAAATAAAGCTAAAAGTTTACGTGCTTATGACCACATCCTAGCTTATTGCAAAGCAACTAATATAGTTCTTATATTACGCGATTTAAATCGTGACTATTTCTTAGAGAAAAAAATCGACTATAAAACTTATAAGGAAAAATCATTCGATATCATTAACCAACAACGACCTGAATTAGATAAACATCGTGGCTATAAACAGGTTTTAGGCAATTTATTGATATTAATTGCCACATTAGGCATAGGGCAACTACTTAATAAAGCATGTACAGGTAACTTTCTATTTTTTAAGACAGATTCAGCAAAACACATTGATACGTTGAGTAATATGATAGAGAAAATGGAATTTACTTGTCCAAGCCGAGGGGTTTCCTAATTTTAATACAATGTAATCTGTTACGGCTGTTAGAAATCATGTTTTCCATGTTTCATTTGGTGAATAGCATATCAGCGTTAGGAACCCAAAGGATATTTTGCTATGACGAGATTTTTAACATCAGTCGATGCTTGAGATGTAGTTGGAAGCGAAAAGAAAGTCGCCGGTGATTCTGCTACGGTTACTACTGGCGCTGGAGTATTTTGTTCTGGCTCAGCTAATAAAGCTTTTAGATGTTCTATCTCCACTTGATTCTTTTTTATTCGAGCTTCTGCTTCTTTTGTATTTTTGCGTGTTTGGGCTGTAGTAGCATCCATCTGCTTGCGTTCATTGATGTGTTGACGGGTTTCTTCGCTATACGCTTGTAGTTCATCAGGCGAGAGAGAGAACATATAAACACTCCATTGCATGCTGTTGACATGATAATGCATGCAATCAAGCACAACATTTTTCAGGTGCATTAATAAGGAATCTGCTGCTCGTTCAGCATCGGAATTTTTTAATTCATTGGGATTTCGCTCTCTGAATTTTTGCAAGTCATTTTTTACAGACTTGATCTGTCCAAGATAGTACTGCGATTGCTCTTTTAATAGCGCATCATTCCTGTGAACTTCAGATTTTTTATCCAAATGAAACATCAATAATAATTCTTTAATGATCCCGGCAATTTTTGCATCGTATTGATGTACAAATTCTACGGCATTACCTGAATGTGCGGTCAACACTTCTTGAAAAGCAAACCAACGTTTTTGGAACGGTGGAAAGAAATAGAAGCCAGCGCCTAAACGTTCGACCGCTTGCAGCATGAGAAGGGCAAGCTTAGGAATAGAATCTTCTGTCCATATTACTGGTTCTTGGTTTTTTTGATATAACCAACGTCCTGGTTTTAATAGACTATTGGCTAAATCAGCCTGAGGAATAATGAGTCCAATTTCTTGAAACCAAACACTTAGAATCATTTGCGTGACCTGATTTAAATCAGTGCAAAAATCTTTATGAATCTCTTGCACCAAACGATAAAGGTTTCTTTTGTCAAAAAAAGGAATTTCCTTTTTTTGGAAAGCCCATTCTTCTTTGCTTGCATACTCCTTGATCTTGGCCATGAGACGAGGTTCCTGTCGAGAAAGTAGCCACTGTTGAAAGGATCCCTTATGGGGATAACCATGATACTCAAACCAATCCCTCATAAAGAAATCAGCACACAGTTTATTTAAGGCGGGATCCAGTAAGGATTCCCAATCCTCAAGCGGTATGCCTTGTCTGGCACTATGGCGTAAAATTTTTTCTTTAAACTTAATGAGCCAACCAGAAGATTTTAGAGGATTCTCGCCTAAAATCCCTTTTTCAAACGTATTTGGCCAATCAAACGTACTCATAAAACTTTTAAATAAGGCCAGTGCTGTTGATTGATATTCTGAAGCATGTTTCTCCTTATCCACCCATTGGGTAATGAGTTGCTCATGCAATGAAAAATATAACCAACAACCTTCTCGTATCAACTCGGGCGATTGGAGTTTTTTGTTTCGAGCGGCTTTTTTAGTGGATTTTCGCAATCGCTCACTGATAGTGAGTAATTGTAAATAGGAAGTTTTTGCAGCGCTGGGTGTCGTTGTATATAACGACGTCAATTGACTAATACATTCTTGTACCCACTGCTTCAAGCGTTCTATCCAGGAAGGCGATAAATCCAGTGTGCTGGTTTTTTCTATAAGTTGCGTTAATTGTTCCAGTAAAAGCTTTGATAAATGTGCTGTTTCTTTTTCTTTTAGTGATGAATCATCTATTTCACCAATGTAAACATGTAGTACACCAACCATTTTAGTATAGTGATTATAGGCACTATCTTCTTCATCGGAACGCAGATGGTCTTGGGCCGTATTACCCAGCTCATCCAAAAATTGTTTAGAGTAAAAATTCAATGCATGCTTCTGGATTCTAAGTAAAGCACGATCGACTGTGCGGTCGATGGGTTTTTTATAGATGGCTTTATAGACTAATTGGTGCAACTGATGTAAGTAGGCCGCTTTAGGTACCGTCGCTATCACCTGGTCAGCATGCTTTGTCCATGACATTGCGGGGAGTTCAACTAATTGATCACGATAGCATTCTGTAGCGTTTTCTCTATAGACATACATCACAAGTAGCTTTAATAATAAAGCAGACGTCCAATCATTTTGTATATTCTCGTCAGTTAGGTGTTGCTGTCCCAGCAGGCTGTTGAATTCTTCAGTGAGTAGCTTATATCCCCATTTAATGGTCACTGAGCTTGTCTTTTTCAGTTCTATCTGCAAGGGTTCGAGCCAATCGGATGCCCATACGCGACTCTTGATTTGAGACATCGGAAAACAATTTGTTATCCAGCGGTAGAGAAGTGGGTTGCGCTGCAACAACTGGTTTGCAGAGTCTGTACCGGGAGTGTTGGTTTTAGGAGGCATTGCTACATCCTGGTAAATTAAGATTAGCAGCCTCAGTATTTGGTGCTTGGGATTTAGTTGGGGGCGAAAAGAAAGCCGCCGGTGATGCTGTTACAGTTGCTTGTGATGTAGTTGGTCGTCCTTGTTTAGCTAATAAAGCGTCGTGTAGCCGTTTCTTCTCTGCTTCTGTCGTTTGTTCTTGCACGTTTGTCTTTTGTCCTCGAGCTTTTTCCCCTGCTATCTCTCTGTGTTCGTCAGTGGCTGCCGGTGTTTCTGTTCGTTGCGCAGTGGGTTCCGAGCCTGAGGCGAGCCCAGGAGCATTTTCCTTCAGTTTTTTGATGTCTACAAGAGGGCCATCTATGAATCTTTCCATTATCTTATACAAAACACTGCTACGGCCAAGTGTGGCTTTCTTACTCATGTCCCCATAATTTTTTTCCAAATTGACTAAAGCCTTGTTAATGGCTTTTACATCCTCTTCCGATAATAGAGTGCATAAATCGCTAATATATATTCGCACACTGTCCAGTCGCTCTTGTCTGACTTCAGGTTGCCCTTGTGCAACTTGAAGATTAGATCTAATTCCATTTTTAAATGAACACTCCCACCGCTTTATAAACGGTAATTCGTTGTAATACTCCGGCTCCATTCTCGCTAAAGCTGACAAATAGTAATCTAGCAAATCTGTAAAAATAATCTCTAGTGTTTTCACCATTTCCGGTGGCACACTGCTCAATGCCTTACTGTTAGTAATGATAGACAGCGTTTTTTGGGAATCTTTGACGATAGCTTGTATGGAAAGACTATTATTAATCGCGACTAGTGATGATGTTGGTGCTGGGTTAGGCGTGTTTGTTGAAACTAAGAAGCGATCGGTAAATAAATGAAAGAATAGAGGCACCCTATCTATTTGACATTCGGTGCAAGCGTAAAACCAAGCTTTCTTTCTTGAGTCATCTTTTTTTTTATCCGGGTAAAAATAATGCGTGAGTTGCTTGGATCGGGAAGAGGTTTTAGTATTTTCTTTCCAGTCGCAAACCCCATTCGGATCGACTCCTCTATAAATCACATAGGATAAATCATCTAGGGTTGGTACTTGCTGTTCTTTATCTGCTTTATTGATGGTTTTAGTCTGATACAAATAATGAAATAAGCTGATGGTTGAAGAGGGAGAAGAAAATCTCATTACAGATACGTCTTTGGGCTTGCTTGATACGTGCTACGCTCGCTTGATGTGCTTGATTTTCGTGTACCTCGGAAGCTGTTGTTTGTTTTCTGGGGAAGGCGTTAATTATCTCTGTATAACGAGATTGACTTCCCTCCAACGCCTTTTGTAACCGTTTAAGATCGGCAACAACATCTTTGGATAGTTGCCACATCTCAAGAGAGATGGGGAGAGATTTTTGTCTTGGGTCATCTGTGCGATGCTTCGATCCAACATTCGTCGTAAATGATTTTGGTAACTGGATCAAGGTATCATTTTTTTTCCAGATAGCGCCCCAGCGGCTGCCTCGATGTTCTTGAATAAGCTCATCAGACAATAAGCTTTTTCAAGTGCTGATTTTATGTTGTCTTCGCTAAAACAACAGGGTAAAACTAAAATTTCTTTGTACAGTTCGATCAAACTCTGTTTTCTTTCGTTTGTTCTGAGCCACTCTATTAGCAAGTGCCGATCCTTCAGTTCCCGTCGCAGTTCCTCCAGTTGCCGTTCTACTGGTCGCTGCTCCTCCGGTTGTAGTCCTTCCAGTCGTTGTCGCAGTTCCTCCAATTGCTGTTCCTCGTAATCCTTATCCGGTAACCATACTATTTCTATTATTGTACTGAGAAGCCGAATAAGTTGTATGCACTTCTCGATTTGCCAATTGCGTAAACTGCATGCCATCTTATGAGCCTGCTGATCGACTTCAATTTGTTCCATCTCGTATTCGGAAATAGCTTTAGGTAAGAAATATGAGCCATCAGTAATTTTTCATCCTCTTTGGCAGCGTGCACATCCATCGTATGTAGAAAAATACGCTGCCCGACTACTCTCTGTTTAGCTTCAGTTAGTAGGGGAGCCCAATCTGGTTTGGTCTCAAATGGGTTGGTCAGTTTTGCTTTGTAGGCTTGTTGAATGGTTATGAATAGCTTGAGGATATCAGTACAGGTAGTGGCAAGTACTGGATTGTTTGGCAGGAACGCATGCATTCTTTGCGATATTTGATCAGGGTAATTCATGCACAGTTGGATGATTTGCTGTAATGGATCATTAGGCCGCACTCTACGGAAAACGCTAACAGTGCTTGAGTTTGTTGCAGGTCTCAAGTAGATGGCACTGAAGCTTTGATAAACCTGGGCAGCAATTGCTTGTTCTTTTTTTTCAGTTGTTCAATGCAACCCTCAATGCTTTTTAAGCGGTTATTATATCGAGTGATTACGCTTGGCGCTTTTGGCTCTTTCTCACATAATAAATCGGCGATATACAACGTTTGACGAGGTGGCAATACAAGCGAATCAATAAATTTTGTGAAATTGTTTTCAAAGATTTGAAAGTAACCGCTAACCCTTCCTAAATAGGAGGAAAGCGTGCGGTAATCATCAGAGGTCAATACAGAAACGAGATTTGTTAAAGCTGTCTCGATTTCTATAAAACTTGTTAGTGCCTTTTCTAAATCACTAACACGATCATTTAGATTAGTCAGATACTCTTCAGCTTCTTTTTTAATTTTCAGAATAGCTTTGTCAGCATTGCCAGTAATCTTAAAATCGTAGCGTGTTTTTGCATTTCGCACTATTTCTTGATTTGGATTTTTTTCATCTTGGCGTTTTTGATACTGCTTTTGGGCGAAATGTACAATAAAGCTCCCTCCTTCATAAGCCTTGTGGAGAGCCTCTTCAGATAAGATTACACGATGCAGATATTCAAATAGTATATGTATGACTTCAGCCGCCGTGATTCCTGCCCCTACTACTGCTACTGCATGCATTGCTATCTCCTGTAAAGTATTTATTTACTAATAAAATTCCGTAGAATGTATGATAATTGAATATATTTTATAAATAGATAAATTAATTGTCCTTAATATACCATTTGCTAAACTAATATTCAGTTTAACTTATTATTAATTTATAAATTTTATAATAATCACTTTTTAAATTAAAAATAATTTATTTAGAAAATACTATCGATATCCAGGAACAAGAAAACCTATTATTGATGTTTTTTATGTATTTGCAACAAAATAAGTAAGCTATTACCCACTATATTGAGCTAGCTATTTGAAGTTTAGTAGACTGCAAATGCTTCTAAGCTTGATTTATAAAGGATGCCCGCCCATTTCACGATGTGAAAACCAGCCAAGACCTCACTTTTCCATCGTCTCTACGATACTTGTAAAACTGAGGTCTTGGCTGTTGGGCGGGCATAACAATAAATCAAAGTAGAAGTAGTAGGAAGGAAAGAGAAGGAAGAAGAAAAAACAACATATAAAAACTATTTCTATTGTTATAAGCTTATGATCTATGTTTAATACTAAGGATTTATTTCATGGGTACAAAATATATTTTCTTAGATACCTGTGCCATTGACCAATTAATACGTTGTGGTATCTCTCCAGAATTATTTATCAAACTATTAAAGAATAAAATTCCTGTTGTAAGTCCCTATGTAATGTATGAACTTGCAAGGGTCATTACAACTGATAGTTCTAGAAAAGCAATTGCCTTATTTACTTTTTTAAAAGCTATAAATCCCAAATTTAGCTACCGCTCTGATGAATATTATAAATTAGAAGTTCAGAGGTTAAGATATGATATACCTTTTAACCCCTTCTTAGATCAAGAAAGAGAAGTTGCTATTCTTCAAAGGATAGAAAACCTTATCAATGGAAAAATTGATCCAGAAATAGAAGAATTTATTAAACAACGTCAGGATCTCGTGAAAAAATCTTGTAGCCTTTGGAACCAAAAGCCATGTGAAAAATATAAAAAATATAAAGGTGATTTCCAGTTTCGTTTCAATTCTCGTCTCAATGATTTTTTCAAGGATTTTAAAGTTACGATTGGTAAAATAAAATCTGTTAGAAAATTAATTAGATATACACCCTGGAATGAATGTAATTTAACTGGTAATGAAATATTTAAATTTTACGATAACATGGAAACTTATCCTTCACTTACAAATTTACTTCGCTCTCAGTTATATTTGGATTTTTTAACCAATACAAATCCTGACACCCCATCTGAAAATAAATTTACGGATGCCATTGTATTAATAGAAGCATCGTATTGCACCGACTTTTTGAGTCATGATAGAAATTTTATTAAGATGCATGCAAAATGTATTAACCCTAAAATTAATAGCATTATTTTAAATGAGTTTTTAAGCCCCAACAAAACGAAAGAAGAAGAAGAAGAAGAAGAAGAAGAAAATATAACAGAAATAAGCTGAAAAATTATCCACAGTCGCTTGGGCTTTTATGAATAGCCCCGCTTTGTGGATAATTTTTTTAACTATTTTATAAGTTGAAAATGACTTGGTTTCTATACAAAAAGTGTCTATTATTTATATAAAAATAAGTAGGATAATTCTTTTTGAAATTAACATCACGTGATGTAGAGATTTTAAAATTTATCAATGAATTTGGCTTCTGTGAAATGCCACAGCTCAACCAACGCTTTTCCTTACGAAAACCCCGTAATTATCAATTACTCGGTAAACTAGTTCGTCATAATCTGTTACAGCATGAACGAATTTTGTATAAGGAGCATGGCATATTTCGCTTAACTCCAGCTGGCGCACGTTTCACGCCATTACCTCCGATGCGCCGAGTCACTTTCGCAAATTATTACCATGATCGCATGGTAATCAATCTTCATATTAAATTAAGAGCGATTTATCCCGATGCCACCTGGATTAGCGAACGAAAGCTAAAGCATGAGAAATGTAAACTAGGCGTGGGTAAAGAAGGCCACTTACCGGATGGGATATTAGTGTTTCCCAATGGAATCCAGGCTGCTATTGAAGTAGAACTGTCCTCTAAAAGCAGACAGCGCTTAGATGATATTTTAAAAACCTATGCGACCCAATTTGCCTTACAGGAAGTTTGGTATTTTTGTCATGAACCAATGGTGCCACGATTAAAAGAAGCGGCAAAAGCGATGCCTTTTGTCAAAATTTATGCGCTAAAAACATTTTTAGAAAAACAGCCCACTCACGTGCCTGCGCTTACAGGATAGTGTTTTATCGAACAACCACGAGAAATTATACAATGCGTGCTGATTGGACTTTGTTGTTTATGGCAAAGTATCGTCGGTTTGCTGGGTGCTTTGCTTTTTCTTATCTTAATTCGTGGACTTCGTTATTCCGTTTGGTCGATATTTTTAGTGGGTATGGTGTTGGCACTTGCCAGTATTTTATTGATCGAATGGCAATCACACTTCACCTTATCTTTTTTGGATTTTATTCACGCCGGCTTTGCAACACAGTATTTTTGGAAAGTGTTGTTTTCATATGGCTTTGGTACCGCCTATTTATTTGTTTATCAGCAGGTATTTTACTATGTGCTTGGCTTTCCATTAGTATTTGCTGGTATTTCAGGCATGACCGAATGGATTCCGAATGCAACGCATGAATTTGAACTCAAAGCGATACGACGAGGCAAAGCTTCATTGTCGAATCAGTCAGAATTTAAGTGGAAAAAATACATTACCCATCCGCGTAAACAACCACAAGAAGGAACTCTATTGGGCTTCTCTGTTAAACAAGAAGCGGTGGTTATTCCTGATGACGCTATCAATCAGATGCTCTTGGTATTGGGTACGACGGGCGGTGGTAAGACAGTGACTTTACGGCGCTTTTATCAACGGGCTGTGCAGCAAGCGTATCCCCTGATTATTATTGATGGTAAACCCACCGAAGAAAACGTCGCTTGGTTACAGAAAAAAGCACAGGATCACGGCCGCACCTTCTATGGTTTTAACTGCGCGGATAAACACCATTATGATCCCCTCGCCCACGGTGGTTATACGGAACTTAAAGACAAGCTGATTAGTTTAAAAGATCAATGGGAAAACGATTATTATCGCTCGATTGCTGAAGATTATTTGCAAACTACGTTTGAAGTGCTATTGCATTTGAATAAACCCTTTGATTTAAAGACCGTCGTTAATTGTTTAGATTTTCGAGAATTGGCACTTAAAGCACGTTCCATTGATGATGAAAAACTGAAAACCCGTGTACTCCGTTTACAACAGTATGACGCGAAAGATATTACGGGATTACAGGCACATTTGAATTTATTAATCCATTCTGAACTCGGTGCTTTTTTTGAAAGAACAGAGCATACTTTTAATTTAGAGGAAATCATTCAAACTAACAGCGTAGTGTATTTTGCCCTACCCGCCTTACGTTTTCCCAGCTTTGCAAAAGTTTTAGGCAAGTTAATTATTAATGATATTAAAGCGGTGATTGATCGTTTAGAAACCAAGCAACGTATTTTTACGGTATTTGACGAGTTCTCTGTTTTTGCCGGCGAGCAAGTATTAAATCTCGTGAATATGGGGCGCGGTAAAGGCATTCATGCGATTTTTGGTACGCAAGGCTTAGCGGATTTAAAGCGTGTTGATGATAATTTTGGTAATCAATTATTAAATTGCGTGAATACACTCATTTGTCATCGCTTGAATGATCACGAAAGCGCCGAAAGCGTAGCCAGTTGGATCGGAACACAAGATGGATTTGTGGTTACCGCACAGATTAGCGAAGATAAATCAACGGGAATGGGTACAGCAAAACGTAATAAATCCTTCATTATTCATCCTGATTCTATTAAACAAGAATTACAATCAGGCGAAGCGTTTTACATTAGCAAAGTGAATCAATTTCAGCATAAAAAAGTAAAGATTATTTTTACAAAATAATTAAAAAAATACTATTTTTATAGTGATTTTTTATAAAAATTAAGTTAAAATAAGTGAATCAAATACTATCCTTTTTTATTAAAAAATGTCATTACGAAAAGGGAAAAAAAGAAGATTCAAATTAATCTATTTAGCACTAAGTCTTTTCTTGTTTTTCCCTTCCTTATCCTGGGCCTATGGTGGTGAAACACCGGTTAGCCAAGGCCTTAGTTATATTATTGATGCTATTTTTGGCACAACCGGCATAGCGCTTGCGACTGTTTCTGTTTTTGGTGTGGGAATAGCCTGTGCGTACCATTATTTTGAATGGAAAATATTTTGGCAAACGTTACTCGGCATCTCCGTTATGTTTGGTGCCGACGGCGCAGTCAGAGTGATACATAGCCTTTTGCATTAAAAATGATAATAAGGAGTAGCATGAAAGATTATCCGATCGAAATTGATTCTTTAGCACTCGCTTTAACACGACCTGCCCTATTTATGGGCATACCACTGCGTCTATTTTTCGCTAATCTAGGGGGAAACATAATTATTTGTCTTAATCTGCATTCCTTAATCGGCATCCCCTTGTTTGGTGTCATACATCTCATTTTATTTCGATTAACGATGAAAGATTTGCAATTTTTTCGAGTGTGGCACAAATACATCACCCAAACACCACCGGTCTTAAACAGTGGCTTTTGGGGTGGAACGAATAGTTATTCGCCAGAATAAAATAGGCTTTCTATCATAAAAAAACTAAAAAAGCGTAAATTTAAGCCATTAGAGCGATTGCTGCGAGTAGAAGCCAAGGCATCACGGCACATTAATATCATAGGACACTATGACGATCATACCTTGATCGATAAAAACGGGAAATTCATTCAGATTATTCGATTAGCCGGTATAGATGGACTCGCACAAGGTGAAGCCACCTTAGATGCCTATAAAAATCGTCGCAATAGTTTATTAAAAAGTTTTTCCTCTGAATATGCTATTTATTTTTGGACAATACGTCGTCGAACCACTGATTTCCCTAATGGCGACTTTAAATCAGGCTTTGCTCAACAATTAAATGAGAAATATCGCCAGCAAATTCAGCAACGACCCCTATTTCAAAATGACATGTATATCGGTATCGTTACCAAATCCGCTGAAGGGATTTTAAATCAAGGATTTGATTGGTTTAAAAAACTAAACCATCAAGCAAATAAGCTGGCACAGCAACAACAGTTAATAAAAACGCATGAAGCCTTAACGGCGGCGACTCAAAAAGTATTACAAACCTTATCGGACTATCAACCCCATTTACTCAGTGTTTATGAGAAAGGTAGCATTACCTTTTCTGCGCCTTTAACGTTTATCGGACAACTGATCAATGGAGATAAGCTGTCTATCCCCTTACTCAAACAGGATGCGTCCTGTTATCTACCTCGGAAACGATTATTTTTTAATCGACATAGCGGCAGCCTTGAATGTCGTACCAATGATCAATTAAAACAATTTGCCGCCGTCATTTCGATTAAGGCGTATCCTGCCATGACTTATCAAGGGATATTAGATGGTCTTAATTCACTACGGATAGACTATACGCTCACCCAATCGTTCCGCTTTTATGATCGCTACCTCTCTAAAAAACGCTTACGTGATCAGCAATACGATATGCGGCAAACCAAAGAAGAATCGATCCGCCAAACCGAACAACTTGATGACTCGTTTGATGATACGGCGAGTGGTGAGGTCAATTATGGTAAACATCATTTTAGCTTGGTTTGCTATGCTGAAACCTTAGAACAATTAAACCAACACGTGAGCGAAATTACCGCCTTATTATCCGATCGCGATATTGTCTGTGTTCGGGAAGATGTGGCATGTGAATCGAGTTTTTGGGCACAACTACCAGGGAATTTTAATTACATTGTACGAGAATCCGATATCTCGACTAAAAATATCGCCGCCTTTGCGAGCTTGCATGATTCGCCTCGTGGCCAACACGAAGATAATTTCTGGGGTAATGCGGTTACGGTGTTAGAAACCTTATCCGGTAGTCCGTATTATTTTAATTTTCACTATAAAGATGTTGGCAACTTTATGGTGGTGGGTGCTACGGGTAGTGGTAAAACTGTTCTGCTTGGATTTTTGATCGCCCAGAGTATGAAATTTGGCGGAAAACGTGTTATTTTTGATAAAGATCGTGGACTAGAAATCTTAGTCCGTGCCCTGGGGGGTATCTATGAAGTGTTAAAGCCAGGTATGGATACTGGCTTTAATCCTTGTCAATTAGCGGATACATCAGAAAACCGCACTTTCCTGCTACAACTCTTTAAACAACTTTTAACATCACCGACGAAGCCATTGGATGAGTCCGATATCAAAGTGATAGAAGACGCCATTACTGGCCTGTATCGTTTGGATACTAGTGAAAGACAATTTTGTCATGTGGCACCGTTTTTCGGTAAAAATAGTAAAGGCTCACTTCGTGCACGATTTGAATCATGGCACAGTGGCCGTGAAAATAGCTGGTTGTTTGATAACGCACAGGATTGTTTTGAACAGCAGCATTATGATTCCGATGTCGTTGGTTTAGATTTAAGCCATATCCTAAAGGATAAAAGCTGCAAGACACCGACTTTAATGTATTTATTACATCGTTTTGGTCAGCAACTGGAAGGTCAACGTGGCATGATCTTTCTTGATGAAGGCTGGTTAGCCTTACAAGACGGGTATTTTAAAAATATTATCAGCGATTTATCTCGTACACCGCGCAAGAAAAACAATTGCTTTGGTTTAGCCACACAGGCCGCTTACGATACGACCGCATCAAAAAGTTACCAGGTTATTAACGAAGCGGCGGCCTGTAAGATATTTTTCCCTAATCCCAGCGCCGATCAAAAAACTTATATTGATGGCTTTGGTTTAAGTGAACGCGAATTTGAATTGATTAAAACATTACCCGATGACAGTCATTATTTTTTACTCAATTACGGTCGCGGTAAAGAATCTGTGGTACTCAGAGCAAACCTACTCGGTTTAGAAGACGAGATTGCCATTATTTCAGGACGTACAGAAACGGTGGCATTGCTGGATAGGATTCGTGTTGAAGTGGGTCATGATCCCGCTGTATGGCTACCGATTTTTCATCAGCAGAGAAAATCTCATGCGGCGTAACGTGGTCAAATTTATCCTCTTAAGCTTATTGATACTTTGCCCCTTAAAGAGTTATGCAGACCCTTTCATTAGCAGCGTGTTGCAAATTGCGTCACAAATCAAAGATTATCAAATGCAAATGGCCGATATCCAATCGACAATTCAACGCTTAGATAGTCAGATACAACAGGCAGTATCTGGTCACTCGGAATGGGGAAATTGGCAATTTAACGATTTTAACTCTTGGGGACTTAATGCGGATCGTTGGAGTTCGCTTTTAAATAGTACGGTCAATGGCGATACTAATAGTCAATTAGGATCAATGCTGCGTTTATTATCGCGAGAGTTTCCATTAGCCGTGGAACTTTACAATCGTGTTAATCCGAACAAATCCGATCAAAAATTCTATAGCTTAAAAGCAAAAACCGCGTTAGTAGCAAGAGCCGCCAGCCAATTGAGCTACGATAAAATTCAAGAACAAATTAACTACACGAACCAGTTACGCCAGCAGATTGGGACAACCGCTACCTTAAAAGAAGCCGTTGATCTCTCAAGCCGTTTAACCATCGAAAATAATTTGATTCAGATTGAAGTATTGCGTCAATTAGCACTCATGAATCAACAGCATGCGATTGATGCACAAGCTGAGATCAATGATGAATTAGAGAATGCACGTTTTGTTGATGCGATGAGGTAACACATGAAGGAATATCCACTATGTCAAAATTAACGCCGTATATCACCTTAATTTTATTTTTAGGCATTTGTCTTGTGAGCTGTGCCGCAGAACCCCTACGGGCACCGTGTGATGCGATGGTGCTGGCTAAAACAAAAATTAATACATGGTAATGCTTTTTGTCGAAAGCTTTATTACGGATACGTTAGCGGCGGTTGATGAGGTCATTGGCTACTTTGTGCATACGACCTATGAACAATGGGTACAACACTATAGCAACACCTTAGTCGCATTGAGTACCCTTTATATTATGTTACTCGGCTATCGTTTTCTCATACGTACCTTGGATGCCGATTTAATGACTATTTGTCGGCATCTGATCGTTTTATCGATTGTGTGTAGTTTATGTACCAATTGGTCGCTTTATCATTTATTGATCTATGACGTGTTCACTAACGAACCCAATTATATCGCACAAATGATCGGACAAGCCCCAGGCCATGCCACCTCTCATGACTCCGTTGCACAAGGATTAAATCAAATCTTTAGCACGGGTATGGGCGCTGCAAAAATGATGTTTAACAAAAGCATTCGTCTTTTTTTCTGTGCGGCGGCTGTCTTTGTCTTTACTTTTTTATGTTGTATCTGTGCGTTAGGACTTTTAGTTTACGCCAAATTAGCGATGGCCATTGCCTTGGCACTAGCGCCACTTTTTTTGACCTTTGTATTGTTTGAATCCACACGCGGTTGGTTTGTAAGTTGGTTAGGAAAGCTCTTTAATTTTTCACTGGTACCTATCATCACCACCGGCATCCTGGCGTTGATGCTATCGGTTATCCATCTGGTGTTACCGGATTTAATTTATGAAGCCAGCGTCGGTAAGCCGAATCTTTTTACGATGGGAATTTTTGGCGGCTTATCGTTAGTCACCGCGTTTCTATTAAAACAAAGCTTATCCATTGCTGGCACTTTAAGTGCGGGACTTACCTTAGCCGCCTTAAGCCAAGTTGGCGGTATGGTCAAATCGGCATTAAAGAATAGTGGTATTCATGCCGCCGCTAACTTAGCCGGTCAAGGTTTTAACACGGCGCGCCGTGCATTCTCAAATCGTGCTGCCGCCCAAAAACACGCCACAATGAATGAGGCGGTACAACAAGGGAAAAATCATTAAATCGGGCTGCTTTTTAAATAACAAAAAATAGTAAAAAAACGATGCGTGATACAAAAGAAATGAACAGCGATTTAAAAGAAGTGTATTACCAAACGGCAGCCGATTGGCGTTACGATATTTATCAAAGTAAAACGCTTTGGTTGCATTATTCCTTGATAGGTAATGCCGGATTATTACTGGCTTTGCTATTGGCACTGCTTACGCTGGCTTGTTTAGTGCCACTCAAACAAAAAGTGCCTTATCTGTATGCGTTTAATCATGCGACCGGCGAAATAACTAAGCTTGGTGAATTAGAACCCTCGCACTTAAGCGCCAATTGGCAAATGACCCGCTTTTTCCTCATTCATTATGTCATTAATAGAGAAAGCTATGACAGTGATTATTTGGAAGAGCCTTATCAATTAGCGTGGGCACAATCCAGTGCAACGATTCGTCAACAATACGATGCTGAAGTGGATAGTCAGGCCAAAACATCCCCTTACCAGAAATACGGTAAAAATAAAGCGATTAAGATACCTCTATCTCAAGTGTCGGTTTCTCCTTTAAATGACCACACAGCCGTTATTCGATTTGAAAAGCAATTGCGTGATAAAAGCACCCATACACAACAAATCGCGTATGAAGAAGCCATTGTGAAATGGCAATATCAATCCGTTAAAGCCACACAAACCCAATTAGATAGAAATCCACTCGGATTTACCGTGACGTATTACCAAGTAACGCCCGTGACTTTAAGCGCTGAAGAAGGAAAATAAAATGACTAAAAAACTAAGTTTCTTTGTTTGCATCCTCATGATCATTGTCCCGCTTCATGTGGCAAACGCCGCTTTAGTACCTCGATCTGTCACGGCGGATCGGCATATTAAAATCGTGAATTATGATCCGAATAATGTGGTCATGATCCAAGGTGCTTATGGTTACGAAACGCACATTGTCTTTGCACCCGATGAGGAAGTACAAAATATATCGATTGGCGACAGTGTCGCCTGGCAGGCGGCACCCGTTAAAAACAATTTGTTTATCAAGCCAACCACTGCCTCTAAAACCAATATGACCGTGCTCACGAATGTGCATAGCTATAATTTTCAACTCGATTCTAATGATGCAAAGATTTCACCGACCTATCAATTAAAATTCAACTATCCGGTAGCCGGTTATGATCCTCAAGGACAAAGTAATGCGGTAGGTGTATGTGATCCGACAAAAATTAACTGGAAATACAGTTTCACTGGCGACCCACGCTTAGCACCGATGGAAATATTTGATTGCAACGGTCAGTTTACTTATTTTCGCTTCAAAAGTAATTTGCCAGCCATTTTTGTGGTGGATAAAAAGCATAAAGAGACATTGGTTAATTATCATATGAAGGGTAACTACGTGGTGGTTAATACCACCGCCGCGCGATTTACTTTACGTCATGGGTCTACTGTCACCAGTATTTACAACAATGCGCTTATAGGTGATTGGCAAGACGTGGTTAACGCGAGGTAATCGAATGGAAAAGCCAACCTCACAAACAGCCTCCTCGGAAGGATTACCCGAGATTGCAGCGACAGCGAGTAAAAAGCGGGTACTACTCGTTATTATCGGTGGACTGTTATTGTTATTAGTGACGCATTTTTATTTTAATTCTAAAAAAGCAACGACTAAGAGCGAATTTCCCGTCGAAGAAAGCTATATCACGCCAAATACCCAGCCAAAAAAATCAAAAGAAAAATCAGATTCAGTCGAAACAAAACCTTTATCCGAACAACAACTCGCTTTATTGGGAGAAAAACAAAAAGAATTACAACAACGCTTAGCCGCACCGATGATGGTATTCAATCAAGAAAATAACAGCAGCCCTACCGTCAAGTCTAATAAAACAGCGAATGCCGGTGAAGTGGATGCTAACCGTCAGTTTTTACAACAAGCCAGTACGGCTTCCAATTCCAATCAAACTGTTAAAGCGACAAAGATGGGTGCTTTAAATCAATTGATTGCAGAAGGACACATGATCCATGCCATTTTAGAGACCGCGATTAATTCTGATCTGCCAGGCAATTTAAGAGCAACGATTGATCAGCCGGTTTATGCCGAAGATGGATCGCAAGTATTAATACCGCCAGGCAGTCGCTTAATCGGCCAGTATAAAAGTGGCATGCTGCAAGGCCAATCACGGGTTTTTGTGGTGTGGACACGTTTAATGACGCCAGACGGTGTGAGCTTAAATCTGGCTTCGTCTGGTGTGGATTCGCTTGGAATGGCGGGCATGTCAGCAGACTCCATTAATCATCATTTCTGGCAACAGTTTGGTACAACGGCATTACTCTCGATCTTAGGCGTCGGTACATCGAATGTTGGTGTAGATAGTAACGCGTCTTATAACGCTTCACAGGCTTATCGTATGGCGATAGCCAACAGTTTCAACCAAACAGCACAGCAAACGCTACAGGCCGGTATGATTCCACCGACCCTATGGGTTAATCAAGGCCGTCCTATTCAAGTGTTTGTTGCACATGACTTAGATTTTAGTGCGGTTAATCAAACGACTGCTTCAAAAATGAGTATTTTTTAACCAATAAAAAATCGATGTCGACTAAAGCCTTAGAAAAATACTTAGCCCCGTTACAACCCTGTTTTCAAACAGACGGTGTTACGGAAGTGTGTATAAATCAACCCGGTGCGGTGTTTGTTGAAGAAAAAGGGAAGTTTACCCGATACACCAGTGAACCACTCGAATTAGGGTTTCTTGAAACCTTAGCCAATCTGATTGCGGAATTTAATCATAAGCACTTTCCTCATCCTTTGCTTTCCGGCTATTTACCCACCGGCGAGCGGGTGCAATGTGTGATGTCACCTGCTTGTGAAAAAAATAAGATTATCTTTTCGATTCGCTGTCATTCACGACGCGATATAAGTTTACAAGATTATCAAGCCAGTGGGGTTTTTGATCACTATGCCACTTCAAATGAAGACACACATAAAAAAATCAACGACTCGCTCAAAGCGTTGCATAAGAAAAAAGATGTTTTTGGTTTTCTGAAAGTAGCCATAAAAGCCAAAAAAAATATGATCATTAGCGGAGGAACCGGCACAGGTAAAACCACCTTTCTGAATGCGTGTTTAAAGTTGATTTCGGAAACAGAACGATTAATCACCCTAGAAGATACGCGCGAGGTCAAGGTTAATCAGCCCAATACTGTACATTTATTGTTTAACGAAGACGATGAAACCATCACTGCAGAAAAGCTATTTAAAGCCTGTTTACGTCTAAGACCCGATCGAATTCTGCTTTCTGAATTACGTGGAAGCGAGGCGTGGTCTTTTCTGAGAGCCGCTAATAGCGGTCACCCCGGCAGTATCAGCACTGTGCATGCTGATACACCGCAAGGTTGTTTTGATCAGCTCGTTTTTATGATGCAACAAGCAAATTCGACATCGAGTGAAAAAAATTTACGGGATTATATTCGATCCATTATCCCTATCGTTATCCAGCTAAAACGCCGCACTAACCCAAATAGATTTGTGGAAATAGCCGAGGTTTATTTTGATAGCAGATCAATGTAGCTAAAATTATCAATCAATTTCTTCCTGTTAATAAAGGCAGGCTTGAAACAGAATCATTCAAAGCCGGTGTGTTAGCAGGATTCATAAATAATATACTCTTCTTAGTGGTCGACTTTATGTCTGATAACTTATGCGAGCTAGTTGCAAGCTCTCTTTTTAGAAAAAATCCTGTTTTCTGTCCGAAGTTAGCATTTTTGCCAAACGTTGCTACCGCTTTTTCAAGCTTTGCTTCTATCTCATCTAATCGATTTGACGACGTATTGTCAGGTGTCAGTATTTGTTCTGCTTGATGCATTCGCTCTGCAAAAGAAGTCTTGCCAAACAAATAAGATAAAAATCGAGCGCCTAAGGTTAGATGCGTCGTATCAAATGCGATGTTGTTACTAGCTTGCTGACTGGCTATCGTTGCTCGGCTTTGAGCGATCTCTCTTTTGCTTCTGACTTGGCTTATTTTCTGCGCTTGAAGTGAATAGACGGCTTGCTGCTGATGATCTAGCGTAAAGGCATTACGCTTAAACAGCTTTGATTGTTCGTTAAAATCACTGGCTTGATTTATTTTTTCCATTTCTGCTTTGAGCGTTATCTCTTTGTCTTGGAACTTGATGGTTAGCGTTTCAAATGTTGGCGTTTGATAAAACTCCTTAAGAACCAGCGTAAAACATTCACTACTATTGATATTCTTAATAAAGACATTGCTTAGCATTAAATTATTTTCTGAACGATAAAAACCATAATCTTTAGCTGATTTTACTATCACTAATTCACTGTGTGCGCCAACGTCTTCGGGATTAACTACCATGATATTTTTATCCGCACCAAACACTAAGGGCTCGGGTTTTAAATCAAAGCCTTCTAGCTTCATAGGAAAATGTGTGATGATAACGTGCAATCGCTCATACCAATGGGTTAGCAACGCCTCTTTTAATCGTACTGTCAGCAGCGCCTTCTCTCGCTTAGGACAGCATAATTCAATTAAAAGATCTTTATTATCCAAACTCGTTTTTGCTTCAACCTCACACTGCAAATCTTTTTGAAGCTGTTGGTTTATTTCACGTAAATCTAAGGTGTCCATTTTATTTTCGGTATCTGCATCGTAAATAATGACTTCGGGTAACGGTAATTTCTTCTCGTCTAAGGTTTGGTAACCTGAGCTTACGACAAAGATATTTTCTCCACCGTTTCCAATTAAATGGCTTTTACGATAAGGATCATTGTAAAGCACTTCCTGTTGGCCATGACCGATGGCAATGCTTTCATTGCTTGATAGCGTTTGCACAAATAGCGATAGCTTTAAACGGTTCGCTAGCGCGGGGTAATGTTGAATGATGTGTTCTAGGGACTTATTGCTGGCTTGCATCGCATAGAAGCCCTTTTCCCCTATTGTTAGCACGGTATTATCGTTTAGCTGATACTGTGTGCTCTCCGCTTCTTGATTGATCACTGTCATCGTAAAACGGGCATTGGGCTCATAGTGACCCGTGGGCTTGATCGGTTTGAGTAATCCTTCCAACACACCCTGTTTTATAAAACTAAGCGTAAGCGTATGGTTTATACGCGCTAACGTATGCAAATCTTCTAAGCTATAAGCAAACTGAAATTGATGTGAACTATTGCGACTGCTTATGTCAATCCATGCCTCACCTTCTGTTGCAACAGGCATAATATAGGTAAATCGGCTGTTATCGGCCTGATTGATTACTTTAGTATAAGGCCTAATCATCAGCGTCAGATCGTACGTACACGCATTATTTTGCTGAATAAAAATGCTATCTACGTTCGCTTTATTCTCTCCGCCCCTTGCATCGATCCACTGTGTATTACAAACCGGATAAACATGATCCTGTTTGTTTTCCCTTAAAAGAACGTTATGTATTCCATACACTTCTAATAAATCACCTTTATCTAGCGCATGGATATAACCGACACCTAGCGTTAAATGCACATAGATGGCTTTTAAGGTCTTAGCAAAAAATCCTAAATCTAGCGTGTTAGTGCCCTTTCCTCCATCGAGAATACCCGTTGTGTCTCCCTCTAAAAAATAGTGATCATTTCCTGCTCCTAAGCGAACGTTTTTATATCCATCGCCCAATACCACGATATGATCGCCATACGGAAAGCCTATCGCCACATCATTTCCATTTCCCAGGTTAAGATAGGTCGTATTGCCTGTACGAGATTCCGTATATTCTACCCCCATTACTCCGTCGCAAAGATAGGCGGGTTCGCGGGAGCGTTCGCCATCCTTTCCTTTTGGTACACAAAAAAGACGACCTTCGCTAACCTCCGGTTTTGCTCGACTCCACCTAATATCATCACTTTTTTCATTAAGATTAACTTCATTATTCGAATGTATTTCTAATTTATCTATACATTCTGTTATTCTTCGCTCGAATGGGGGTGAACAAACCGCGTCCCCTAGGCCACCACCGCAAAACGAGGGAATAAGCGCCTTCACCTCTTTGCACACCTTCACTGTTTTTGCTGTTGGCAGAATAGATCGCTGTATATCCGTGTTGTTTTTTAAGAAAGCCATTCCATCCATAAATAACCGCGTATTAGCCTGCTTTTCTTCTAGTAACCTCGCTATATTTTCTGCAGCGCTCAGCCCTGTAAAAGCACGCAAGCCTTCAATGAATCTTTCTTTGCCGGTTAAATGAATCAGCGTGTCTTCTTTCTCTACCTGTTTAACCGCTACATAGACATCGGTTCCCACAAAGACTATCGCGCCTATACCTGCACCGATAGGACCGGTAATCGATGACACCCCTTCTAATAGCGCAAACGCTTCGGCTACCTCTATTCCAACTTCTGCCGCATCGACGCCTAAGTAAATACTATCGCCCACGATACTCACGACGGCATCAGGATTTCCTTTTTGATAGGCTTTTATTTGATTCACTAAATCATACGCCACAAAAACAGAGGTGCCTCTGGCTAAAAACGGTGACGCTGCTCTTAATGACGAACCTAATAAGCGACGACCTTCTAAAGCCAGTTGGCTTCCCTTCGCAGAGGCTATTTGCGCCACTCTAGCAAAACCTTGACCGCCCGCAATAAAACCTAGATTGATTGCAACACCCGTATTATCGCCGCGCATGAAATCTCGGAAGGTGTTTTTTAGCATCATCCCCTGCATCAACGATCCCGATAGACGTCCTACCCGATGTAAATGTTGTAATATTTTTTTTTATTAATCAACTCGCTAAGATGATGCGTCGACTTGCCTGTAACCACCACGCTATCCGCTAAATTAATGAGCTGCGCCGCTTTAACCTCTGAGTGCTGTTTGCTTTGCAGGTAATCGATAAATTGCTCGCTATTTATTTTTATCTTATCAAAATCTCGGGGCTTTTCTTTCTCGGCATTGAACTCGTCTACATCTTCCCAACTAATCTCACAGCCTTTATCCGCTGCATTTCTTTTCTGTCGTGTAGAGGGGCCAGGTAGACAGTCTAGTGGCGATCGGTTGCCATTAGCCGATAATTCCGCTTTCTGTTGAACCAGCTTCGATTCAAGCAACGTGATCATCGTTTGATAAAGCGCTTTTTGCTCTTGAGTCGGATTTAACGTATTGATTAAATCTAATGGCGTTCGAGATTGTGTATCTTTAACCGTAACATCAGCACCTCTTTGAATAAGTCTCTTAAATATTTCTAACTGAGGATTTCTAATGGACCAATGTAAGGCTGTCATACCTTCATTATTTTGGGCATTAATGTCTACTCCATAATCTAGTAGTACAGTCACCACTTCACTTTTCCTTTTCTCCACAGCCCACATCAATGGCACATCACCTTCCGAATCTTTTGCATTAATAGCTTCATACCACGCCCGTGGATCTCCACCACCCACTTTTTCTTTAATTTTTTCGAGCATTAATTTGACTATCTTTTCATTAGTATGTATCGCTTGATGCAATACCGAGTCATGATTATTTTTTTTAAGAACATCAGCACCGTTTTCTATCAAAAACTCAACGATATCTACATTGACTTGGACAACGTTAATAATAAATGCTAGTTCTAAAAGCGTTTTCCCTTCTTTATCTACTGCATTAACGTTAGCGCCGTTTTCTAACAAATATTTAACGATAAGAACCCGGTTAGTTAAAACTGCAAAATGTAATGGTTCATTTCCATATTCATCTTTAATAGCAACAGGAGCGCCTGCCTCCACCAAGTATTTAACGCTATCCAAATAGCCATTTTTAACTGCTTTGTGTAAGGGAGTAAGTCCCCATCTATCGGCTGTTTGAAAAATTTCCTCTAAAATAACGTCAGCACCCTCTCCTAAATTTTCCTTAACAAGATCTAACAATACTTTGACCATTTCCGCCTTCCCACTCTCAACAGAACGGCAAAAAATAGTGAGATCCCACAAATCTGCTTCAAAAAGCTCAGCAGTAAGCTTTCTTATAACAAGGTCAGAGTCCACATCTAAATTCGCTTTAATAAAATTAAATAGTTTTTTAAGTAGATCCGCATTACGACCTTCAGCTACGTTATATAACGCACTCTTACCAAAATAGTCCTTTGCTTGAATAATTTCTTTTAAATCCTCCAGCTTTTCTGCACTTTTTAAACTATCAAATAAAAAAGAGATAACCGAAAAATTATCTTCACTTGCCGCAACATGAAATATTGTCTTTCCATTTTCACCGCGCCATGAATTTTCGACTTTTGACTGACGCCATAATTCTTCAATCTTATTCCCACAGAATTCTAAAATATTTTTTGCTAATGGATTCCCCTCAATATTGCTATTTAAAAAAGCACGTATAACTTTATATTCAGGTTTAAGTAAAATCTCTTTCAGCAAAAAATCTTGTATTTTCTGATTTTGATTATTAGTCGCTAATTGATCAGCAAAAAAATCAGCCACAAAGTATTCTGCGAACGTGGGATGAATAAAATGAGGTTTGCCTTGAATAACTCGTTCAACAATACCTGTTCTTTCTGCTCCTTCTTTTACACTAGCTAAAACCTTAGCTTTAAAATCATTTACTTCTTTCTCCGACAATAAATTCCTTATAACTTCCTCACCCAATACGCTATATAAGGCTAACTGCCGATGGCTTTCTAAAAGAATTTTATAATCCCTTTTAATCCGTTCTTGTACTAGAGAGTTACTGAAAACAGCTTGATATTTTTCACCTTCTAAAACATCACAAAATTTTTTGTATACAAAGAGTTCATATAAATTATGCAAATTAAGCTTCTCTGGGAACTTAGCTTCCTCTTTCCCAGAAGTATAAAATTCTTCTAGCCCTTCTTCTATGATAAAAAAATCTTCTTTTAGTATGCCTGGGACTTGAATTTTTTGTTGTTTCTTTTCAAAAATTTCAGCGAGCATTCTGAGCTGCAACGGAATACCCGTAAATGTTTTTTCTTTTTCGCTAATCCATTGATTAGCCTGAACAATGAGCTTTTCTGCATAGCTTTCTACTTTATTAGTATCCCTTAGCATGGGGTTTCGCGTTTGCCAAAATTTTTTCAAAAATGTTTTCTTGTCGTTTTCAGAGAAGGATTCTAAGGTATAGGAGAATTGCTGTAGCGTATCTTCCAAAGCTTCTCTCAAATGCGGTCGAGTTGAGATCCAAAACTGCTCAATCGCACTTTCTTTCAGTGTATTGACTAAGCCCATCACCGCATCTTTACGCTCTGGACTAACTTCATCAATACCATCAAACATCACGATTATTTTCCCTTCTTTCTGACTACAACGTTCAAACAAAACCTGGGCTAATGAAGCAGACTCTAGATTTAACGCGGTTTGAGATAAAAACTGCATGACACCAGTCGGTTTCTTTAACCTACCCACCTTCTGTGCTTCATCCAATAGCTTGGCATAATTAGATGAATCGAGTCTCACGACCCATCGATCAGGATACTGCTGCTTGATCTGTTGTGCTACGTGGGTTAGAACGGTCGACTTCCCCATCCCCGGCGTATCCGAAACAATCACAACCTTGGAATGCTTTTCCGAATTTAACCAATCGCTATTCTGATAGGTTTGGGTATATTCAGGATCAATATATTCACGCAATGCCGATAAGCTACCTTGCGATTGCTGCCAGATTAGGTGCTCTGCTTCCAGTTTTAACCAATGCACGCTTTTCTTAGGATGCTCTTGACACAGTTTTTTAAACCCCTCTTGTGTTTCGCTCCAAAAATCTGAAAATGATTTAGCATTCTTTATTTCAGGCTTGATCGCTACCTGATAATTAAACGTTCGATCAATATAATAAGCATCCATTTCACCTAAGGTGCTTAGCTGTTTTCCTATTATGATTTCTTTATTACTAACCAGTTCTTCCAACATTTTCGTATTGATAAGCGCCGCTGTCTCTTTATCCAGTAATTGATTTAAAACCGTGGTTTCCCCTTGAAAAATAACCTTTTTTTCAAGCAGGGCTTGTTGTGAAGCGACTGTCAGATCTTTCCAACGGTACGCCTTATCTTCTTCTACTGTAAACAATGCTTCGTCAGAAAGCTTTAATGCATCCACTAGTTTTTGCCTTAGCATAGGCGTCGTAATCAATATAATCCTTTTTTTGGCGATACCTTTAATCGTCTCCCTCACCGTTTCTAACGACTGCTCTTCAGCAGGCTCAGAGTAGCTAATAATTAATCGTGGCTGCGCCACCGATTGACACGCCTCCAATATTTTTTCGGCTAAAAATTGATTATTGAAATCATGTATTTGCGTAAAAATAGAAGACTTAGTGACATCCTCTAGCCCATTCTGCTCAAAGTCTTGATAAAGATTTAAACGACTTAAAGCAGGACTATCTGTCTCTAACAAGAGAATAAATTCACCGCTTTTACTTAAGGTACTTACTAAGTCGACTGACTCTAAACGTATAGGCGACCCTTCTAACGCTGCCTGGCTACCGAGTTGTTTGTTTAAATCTCCGATATGGTAGCTACCCTTAAATGGCTCTGGATTTTCTATATAGATTTTAAAATCAGGTGTAATCTTTTCCTCGTAATACTTCCATAATTCCGGCACTTGCGCTTGCAGTTGGTTCACACCGCTTACACGTTCCTTAGCCAATAGATGCGGTACTCTGACAATTAATTCCGGCACCCAGCGGTCATAAGGATAATTTACAAATACTCGCTTAATCACGTCATCCAGTGCTGCCTGTTTAGAATCCAGCTTCTTCTCTTTTATTAAACCAATAAAATCCTTTATCCCTTGCGTTATTTTTTCATTCTTACCAAGAGTATATTTACTTTTGGCTTGTAATTGCTCCAGTATGATGACTTCATCACTCGAATCGAGAATCACAGGGTTTTCAAGTAGGGCTTTAGCCTTTTCACTGAGCTGCGGCAACGCTTGCTTAAAAACTTGCTGCACTATTTTCTCAAACCATTCCTTTTTTTCTATATCACCCGCTCCATAAGGCTTAGCGTCATTTTTATAACGCAGTTGCATCGCAAAATGCGTCATTTCATGCGCCAAGGTACCCAGCACCTCCCCTTTCATCGCCGACTCGCCTTCAACATTGGCCCCCTTCGCACCCATATAAAGACGCCCCCCATTCTTGGGGTTATATAGTCCCATTTCATCGCTTGAGCGTGAGGTCGGATCTAAATCTTCAATACATGCTTTATTAAAATCAAAACAGAGCTTCGCCGTTTCTGATGTCGCCACCACTTGCATGACGGCTTTTAGCTGAGGAATTTTATTTAATGTCCAATAAAATTCATTCACAAATTTAAACTGGTCTCGCGTATTATCCCGCCCCAGTTGTGACTTGTTTGATAGAGAAGTAAGATAGGAATCTTCTGGCTCAAGAAATTTCGCGGCTAAAAAGGGCCTGAGTGCCTCCCGTTCAGGCATCCCTAAGTTATTGAAATAATACTCTTCCTCTGGGTGATGAGAAAAGCGCATCGAAAGAAGCTCTACATAAATCTCATACTGTTTCGCCTTCAATGCCGTGACAAGGACGGATTGGTTTTCAGCATTCAATCCATATCGTCCACAGGTCGACGAGCTAATAATGCTTTTAACGCCGGCGACATCCCCTGTTTGAATTAATTGATGTAATTGATTACGCTTAGCTATCCATTTTTTTAAATCTTCAATTGTCTCAATCTCACTTTCTATTTTTTGCGTAGGTGCTAAGCCTTTTTTTTCTTCACCTTTCCCTTTTTTCTCTTCTTCTTCTTTTGCAAGGGTACTTAGAACTGCTGGAAACGCCATATCGGCTTCTAATAATATCCGTACACACCCATAACACTTTTCTTCCCAAGCGACATCCATTACATCGTATTCATTTTCATTAACTTTTTTTTTATAATGTAGATCCGAACCACTCTGAATTAATAACTTTACATTTTCTTCCTTGCCTGCTTTAGCCGCAATAAAAAGTGGCGTATTCTCCTCTAGATCTTTTAACGCTAATAAGACTTTTGTTTTTTCTGAAACAAAAAATCCAAATCTATTGGCAGTTGCTGACAATGGAATATCCAATAACGCTTTTAACGTCGCTTCATTGGCCTGTTCCGCTGCAATTTCTAACGGCCTCCGACCCGCTTCGTTCCGCTTGGCGAAATTCCATTGATGTAACCGTAAAAAATGTAATGATAAATCATCACTGTATTGCGCGGCGCAACCCGCTAAGGTCAATTCATCAAATTCTGCTTCTTTATCAAAGCTAATCCCTAATAAACTTCTTCGAGAACCTTGTTCTTTAAAATGACCCCCTAACCCTGATTTCAAACCATCGAGCAATATCGATAGATCAAAATGACCCTTTTGAGTTTGATCGGCTTGCTCAAGACTAATCTTCGCTTCAAACGCTTCTTTATCTGAAAATGAACTGGCGGCATTTAAGTCGAACAATTTAAATTCTGTCGTTTGCGCTGGCTTGATATAGATTTTGTTTCCTGACGGGAATTCCCATTGCGTCATTAAGGGACGTTGTTGATCAATATTACTGCTGAATTCCTTCAAAAAGACTTCTGTTAATCCCTCTTCTTGTTCCTTGACGCGTACCACAATCAGAAACAAGTAATTGCTTTTATCGAAGTCATTGTCTTTGATCAACTTGGATTTAATAAACGCTTGCGCTGTACTTAACTTCTGACTCCTTAACGCTAAGATCTTGAAGGTGTTATCTTCTGCTAAGGCTTTCTCCCAGTGTGATTGGTAATCTGTGTCTAAATTGAGCGTTAAAGCAATGTGCTCAAGTTCCGAAGGAATGAGTGGGCTGTCGTCAGGTTGAAGAATATCCTCCTGTGCTTTTCGGGTTGCCAATAACGAGAGAATCTTTGGATTATCTTTAGCCAGATCTAACGGTGTCTCGCCTTTGTTATTCTTTAGCTGAACATTTGCGCCTCTCTGTAGTAGGACATCCACTGTTTCCTCTTGTTCTTTTTTAACTGCAAGATGCAAGGGAGTATTTTTATTGTTTATATTATCGTGTTGAGCATTAACATTGGCACCTCGCTCTAGTTCCTCTTTAACTCTTTCTAGCCTTGCATCGGGTGTTAAATTCTTTTTAATAGCATTAAATAATTTAGCATCCCTTGCTGCCTGCTCAGCATCCCTTGCTGCCTGCTCAGCATCCCTTGCTGCCTGCTCAGCATCCCTTGCTGCCTGCTCTCCTTCACTATCACTATCCGAACGACGCTCCCGTTTTAAAAGCTTAGCTTCTTCTTTTTCCAATTCCTCTATACGATGAGTCAATAATTCCTTACACTCTATCCATTTCGCTACCGCTTCAGCGGGGTCGGTATAGCCGATCATTATCTCTAGTCTTGATAGCCTATAGGGATTTTCTGAAGCAGGCCCTGTGTAATCGCTCAAATATCCTTCAATCACCTGAAGCGAACTAACACCATCTTTACTCAGTCTTCTTGGCTCAGAATTAAACTCTAACAGTAAAGCCACTGCTTCCGGACGCGCTTGATAAACAGCCCAAGATAATGCTGTACTACTAATGTCATCGAGTTCATCTACCTTAGCACCATTTTCAAGCAAACATCTTAAGGTATTAACACTAACCCATTTACTGCGGAAAATAGCATAAATTAGTAAGGGGACGTTACCCCTTTTACAGTTAACATCCGCCCCTTCTGCTATCAATCGCTTTACTTGCTCGATGTCATTTCCTTCAACAGCAGAAATTAATTTTCCATTTAAGGCATAATCGGTTTCATTTGGCATATTTACTTCCCTTTATAATTTTAATATTAAACGTAACTTGGATATTTCTTTGTTATCTTTTCTGAGTTGATAATGTTACCTCTTCTTGTTGCTCAGTCTTTACTGCCTTAAGCGGTGGCGTATTAATCTCTAAATCTTTTAACGCTAATAAGTCTTTAGTGCTTTCTGAAGAAAAGAGTGCAAATCTATTGGCTGTTGCTGGCAAAGAAATATCACTCGATGTGCTTGCTGAATCGACGTTAATGACCGGCTGAACAGCCTCCAGATCAGCACCACTCACGTGCTCTGTCAGCAATTTCAGAATTCCGGGATTATTTTTAGCAAGGTCTAACGGTGTCTCGCCTTTGCCGTTCTTTAGCTCAACATTTGCACCTCTCTGTAACAGAAAAGCTATCGTTTCCGCTTGCTCTTTTTTTACTGCAAGATGCAAGGGAGTATTTTTATTGTTTATATTATCGTGTTGAGCATTAACATTGGCACCTCGCTCTAGTTCCTCTTTAACTCTTTCTAGCCTTGCATCGGGTGTTAAATTCTTTTTAATAGCATTAAATAATTTAGCATCCCTTGCTGCCTGCCAAGCATCCCTTACTGCCTGCTCTCCTTCACTACTACTACTACTACTACTACTACTACTACTACTACTATCCGAACGACGCTCCCGTTTTAAAGACTTACCTTCTTCTTTTTCTAATTCCTCTATACAACGAAGTAATAACTCCCTACATTCTTTCCATTTTTCTGCTGCTCGGTAACAACTGCTATATCCAGTCTGTTTTTCTAGCTCCATAAGCGTCATCGAACAGAATGAATAACGGTCGTACTCTTGCGTATAAATTTTAATAAATCTTTCAGCCAGATCGAGAGGGGTTTCCTCTTCTTTATTACGCTCTCTTGGATCAGCACCAAACTCTAACAACAACGCCACTACTTCTGGCCGTGCCTGCCAAATAGCCCAATATAATGCGGTTTTTCCACGGTCATCGTGTTCATTCACCCTAGCACCATTTTCTAGCAGACATCTTAAGGTATTAACACTAACCCAAACTCTATACATCCTTCCCACTTCATCCATATGAGAAAAGTATTCAGCTTCTCGAAGGGCATAAATCAGTAAAGGCCTATTTTTCTCTTTACAGTTAACATCCGCACCTACCGCTATTAACTGCTTTACTCGATCCGTGTTATCTATTTCAACCGCGGAAATTAATTTTTCATTCGCGTGCGATTTCAACCGCTCTAGAATCCCGGAGTTATTTTTTACTAACGCTAACGGCGTTTCTTCTTTATTATTCTTTAGCAGAACATTAGCGCCTCTTTGAAGCAGAAGCGCCACGATGCTAGCTTCATCGATTTTTACGGCTAGATGCAGTGGCGTATTTTTATCGTTTATATTATCGTATTGGGCATTAACATTGGCACCTCGCTCTAATGCCTCTTTAACTTTTTCTAACCTTGCCTCAGGCGTCAAATTCTTTTTACGAATAGCCTTAAATAATCGATCATCTTTGATTAGCTCACTTTCACTTCCACTACTACTATCCGAACGACGCTCCCGTTTTAAAAGCTTAGCTTCTTCTTTTTCTAATTCCTCTATACGCTGAGTCAATAATTCCCTACATTCTTTCCATTTTACTGTCGCGTCTTCTCGTGCGAGGCCTGTCCAACTCTCTAGGATATTTTGCATATTCAGTGTTATATTGGGTCTATGCATCATTTCCAAATAGTAATCAACCGTATCAAGCGCGCTATCTCCTCCTATCCTCTGCCTTGGATCTACACCAAACTCTAATAGCAGCGCTATAAACTCTGGACGAGCCTGCCCGCTAGAAGCAACTAATGCTGTTACACCAGAGGAATTAGTTGCATCCACCTTCACGCCGACTTCAAGCAACCCTCTCAATGTATTAACATTAACCTGGTTGCGAATAGCATGAATTAGTAAGGGGTTTCCATCTTTTTTACAGTTAACATCTGCGCCTTCTTCTATCAATCGCTTCACTTGCTCGATGTCATTTTCTTCAACCGCAGAAATTAATTTTTCATTTAAGGCATAATCGGTTTCATTTGGCATATTTACTTCCTTTTATAATTTTAATAGTAAACGTAACCTGAATATTGTATTCAGTTATCTTTTATTTTTTTAACTCAATAAAATTCACAGTTTCTAATAAGTTAATTATACATTTTTTCTGCAAATTATTTCATTAATCTTGGATTATAATTTTTTCAGAAAAATTAGCTGAACATTATGACGCGGCCAAAAGCCTTTTAGCTGAAGATATGCTCATAGAACTGCTAAAAAGTAACTGGGCGTTATTTTTATTTTAAAGTGGACTAACTCGCCATATTTTTTCAGTTTTTCCATGAAATTTCATCCAAAAAAATCTCGGTTATCTAGACTAACCTAATTATATTGGCACCAAAATTTAAAATAAATTTAATAATTAAAAATATCACTACACGTAAGTTAGCCTTGTACTAGAGAATTATTCAGAAAATGAAGTTGAATTAGGTTATGCCATAAGACCTGAATACTGGGAAAAAGGTATCGCTGTAGAGATGTCTTTAATAGCTATTGAGTTAGCATTTAATAGGCTCTCTTTGCCAGAGCTTATCTGCTTTACGAGAGTTCAAAATTACCAATCACTACGTGTTATGCAGAAACTGGGATTTGGCTATGAAAAAGATTTTGTCTATTTGGATATCCCTCATAAATTGCACCGTTTAAAAGCCTTTTAAGAAAATTAACTTACTGAAAAACGGGCCTCATACTTGGCGTGAACGATGTACAATGCCTTAAAACCTTATCTGCACTATCCCACGAAGCACTATGCCCTGTGTCGCCATGTCCATAGCAATGCACAATAAGCAATTGTTTAGCATGCGTATTATCTACTTCTTCTTTAATTGATATTATCCTTTTTCACATAATACCTTTTTAATAAACTCACCTTTTTTATCTGTATATAACTCACGATCGGTTAAATGCGCTTGTGACAATTTAAGCTTAAGTGTTTCGTATTCAAGTCTAATTTTTTTATCGCGTCTTAAGATATCTCTAAATAAAACTCGATGCTCCATTTTATCACTGCTGTTCTCGATAACAAGTGAGTCGCTATGCTCCCGAAGAATTTCGGCCATCGTGTCCCCGAAATTCGTTCGCATGACGCGACTGAAATTAGGCCGCGATACGTCCTGCGTCCGGCACGCACTCACTCCTTCGGAGTTCATGCCCGTGCCTCCCACAAATGACTTTACGGCGTGATGCGTTTCCTGCTTCGCCCGTCAACGCACGCCTATCGCGGGCTCTTCGACTTCGCATTGCTTTCACAATGCTTTCCTGTTTCATCGTCGGTAATTACTTTTTTGAGATAATCAGGAAGATGATGGGTTATTCCATCCAATGATCTGAGTTGATAGGGATCACGGCGCTGTACTTCTTGACCGACGGTTAAAAATTTTAATAAGTAATCCGGCAGCAACATCGTATGTAGCAACGGCGAGTGATGCAGCGTCGTCGGCGCAAAGCGCATTTGGTTAAAGGGGTGATACGGCATGTCAGGATCGGCCGCATCTAAACTGAATATAGCGGAACCCAGGCGACGCTGGAACATCTGGTCGAGATCAAATAGCGTTAATAAACGCAAGTGAGTCGCTATGCTCCCGAAGAATTTCGGCCATCGTGTCCCCGAAATTCGTTCGCATGACGCGACTGAAATTAGGCCGCGATACGTCCTGCGTCCGGCACGCACTCACTCCTTCGGAGTTCATGCCCGTGCCTCCCACAAATGACTTTACGGCGTGATGCGTTTCCTGCTTCGCCCGTCAACGCACGCCTATCGCGGGCTCTTCGACTTCGCATTGCTTTCACAATGCTTTCCTGTCTCATCGAATGATTTTTGTCATATTTATAAAAATTTAAATGTAGCACAACGTGCGATTTTATTTGATCAGGTTAAGGAACGGTTCCCATCATTTATCCAGGTTTCGGATGATTTTTACCGTGTTTATAAAAATTTAAATTCTGAGCAGCGCGCAATTTTATTTGATAGCGCTAAGAAAACATTGCCATCGCTCATTAAAAGTGCGGACGATTTTTATTTTATTTTTATAAGTTTAAATCTTGAGCAGAAAATAAATATATTTGACATTGCCCGGTACACAAGAAGAAACAGCGCTTGAAACGGAAAATTATCCGGTTGTTATTCATGATTCCGTCATAGAAACTGAAAAAAATCAAATAGAGGATAACGCAACGCCTGTTTTTATAGAAGAAGCGCTTTGGTATGAAGAAGGGAACGTACAAAAAAAATTAACCCTAATGATACAGTTTATATTTTTGAGCCGGTCAATCTGATTGGAATAACCTTCAATAACGATAATACTATCTACTTATTATATAAGGGGAAGGCATGTGGTTGTATTTTCATAGCGAGCTATGATGTCAAAGAACGAACCCTGTCCCCCTTAGTTTATTCTATTACGACCGATGAAAGCTTAGAAAATGGAAATGCGATATTTGGCCGAATAACCGATAAACAAATCACGTGCTTTCTATTGAATAAAACAAGTGAGTCGCTATGCTCCCGAAGAATTTCGGCCATCGTGCCCCCGAAATTCGTTCGCATGACGCGACTGAAATTAGGCCGCGATACGTCCTGCGTCCGGCACGCACTCACTCCTTCGGAGTTCATGCCCGTGCCTCCCACAAATGACTTTACGGCGTGATGCGTTTCCTGCTTCGCCCGTCAACGCACGCCTATCGCGGGCTCTTCGACTTCGCATTGCTTTCACAATGCTTTCCTGTCTCATCGTAGGGGTTTTTTCTCTCAAGATTGATTTATTGAATCATTTTCAGGGTTCTTATCAGCAGTTTTATAGTGTGCCTTGCCCTTTAAACAACGCAAGTTTAGCAAATATAGCGGACTATCCCTATGTGCTGGGGGGGGAATTGGCAGAGATTTATCAGGCTGTGCTGGCATAATAAAAAGTGAGCTTACGCGCTACGCACCCTACCCCAGACAACAATTAAGTTATGCGCGAGATAATCCTCTCGTTGAATACTTTCAAAACAAAATAATCGTGATAGGCGCTAATCGTGATATGACACAACCCTGTATAGAGATAAGAGAAGTCACCTTGCCAGAAAAAGAAAATTTTTATGAGACGGGTGATCTTATTTTAGCTTCTCCTAGCTTTCCGGTATTACGTTGTTCGGAAAAAGATAACTATCAAGCCTGCTTAAGTACGGTCAATTCATTAACACATGTGCATTGTCGAGTGGAAGGAAAAATTTTTATTTTTCCTTCCACTTACTTCAAGAAGAAGGCATTAAATTTTATATCTATGATCTGATTAATTTAACTTTTTCTAGTCAAGTACTTCCAATGGCTTTTTTAGAAAAGATAAACTTTGAAAGTTTAATCTATGATACCTATAAAGTAGTGCCCGTTAATAAAAAAATATACTTTTTTTAACTCAAAGTAATAATCAATACTTTCGCCAAAAAACCCTGGTTTTTAATTCTGAAAAATTAAATTTACCATGATTGTTGTTTTGTTCAAAAAGTTAGCCTATAACCCAATGACTGTTAATCATTGGGTTGTATCATTGAACCCTGCCCTAGAAGCCAGAAATATTAAACCATCAGACCCTGCATAGATTCCAGTTATCATATACTCTGTGCGACTTTTGCGTCTTTTAAAAAATGCTAGCAAGCACATTCGCTGGAATAGCCGTGTTCACTCACTTTGTGGCAAAAGGAATGGGGAGAATGGAAAATCAATAGAACTCCCCCTAGGTTGGATAAATTCTTTAGCGCCTGATATTTAAATCAAAATATCAGGAGGATAAGAGATTAATCGCCATGCGTTTCTCCTTATTGGGATAATTTAAATAGGCATAAATTTCAATGGACGTATAACGTTCATTACACTTAGGGCAAAGCCGTCTACGTAAAACACCTTTTCCCTGTTGTGTTTTTCTGGAATTAATCACTTTTGTTTTTGGATAATTACACGATAGATTTAAACACTTCATTATCATACTCCCTATTTATTACCATTAGATTTAAAAACGTCGAATGCTTTGCGCTAACATCAAATAGCGCTTTAAATATTTATTTCTCTCTTGTTTAAGATACCTATAGATTCTTCTTCTTTTTCGCTGCATTTTTTTCTTAAGTGGTATTGTCGCAACCAATAAAAATAACTAAAAAATATCGAGATAGATGAAGGTAATTTCAGCATAATGAATCCTTGTATAAGCTTAGGCGATTTTTGATAGCACATGATTTTCCTCATTAGACGTAGATTTAGCATGCAGCGATAATTCGTTTGAACAACAAACCCTGCCTATTTCAAAGGCTTTTTTAATAATATTCTTTTTACTTTGGGTTAAAATAGTATTTTGCTCGGCAATAGAAAGTTTACTCAGCCGTGCGGCTGTTGAAATTGCTAATTCTTTCTGATCAACGCGTGCTATCAACTGCTCACTCCCATTCGATTTAATTTTTTTTGCACTCAGATAAGTAAAATGACTGCCGAAACCTAATCGACTTGCAACTAATGCACGCAGCTTTCCAAAGTTTTTAAGACAAACTTGTGCAGAATGCTGCATAAGTTTAGAAGAAATCTCTTCTTTTATAGGTTCTAGCGCTGATATTTTTTTATTTTTTAAGTCATTACGCTGCCCTTGATGCTTTCCTAGAAAGTTTTCTAGTGCAATACCAATCGCTACCCGCTCACTAATAAAGAATGCCCGAATAAATAATTCCTGTTCATAGCATCCTTCGGCTAAGTCAGCTAAGGAGATTCTCCAAGCAGGTATGGTCCTTTTATGGTGTTGCTTATAAAAACTTAAGGTTTGCTCACCAAAAATAAGTGAGTTATCGGAATCGATACAAATAGGGCGCTTTTTATTAAGTAGCAGCGGATCGTTTTCTGATTGAATCAAATAAGTATGCGCCTTGGCACATTTAATACGTTCTATTGACACATACACTAACTCGCACGGTGGTAAATCAAACTTTGGCAACACCAAGGTTAAATGTCTTAATCGCTGTACGACATGAAAGGGAACTAATTCTTTCCAATCAATCTCTCCTCCGGTTAAATAATCAATTTGCAGTGCATACTCTAATGGGATCTTACTTACCCCCTTAATCCAGGCATAAATATGTTCACGTTGTATGCCTAATTTCTTAGACATATCTTTAACTGAACCCAAATTATAAATTGCTTTATATAAACTATTTTCTTGCATCAACTCATCCTTGTTTTTTTTAAGTTTATGAAAGTCTATATATAAAAAAGTTAGTTTTTTTTACATCTTTATTGCATACCCTTATCAGGAAAAATTGATTTAAAGTGCGCCTAGGGCGGCCTTTTAAAATACTGATGAAAGACAGCTTAGAGATAAGCTAACTTTTAACTTAGAAAATAATCGTTTTATATCAGGAGGATGAAAGTCTATAAAATAGAGCGCTAATACAATTGTGTTATCAAAATTTCGCATTGATAATAAACTTATTATTAGAAAAGGTTTGACGCGTATCCTTATGAATTCAAAAAAATTAATACAATGGCTTGGTCACTAAACAATTCTGACATCTATTAGCCGTAAATACAAAATTGAATTGACCTTATCAGTCATCCTTATTTAAATGTTTTTGCACCACCATTTGATGGGCTGATACTTTAATCGGTAGCGGAATATACTGCTCAAAACCATGTACCCTATTTTGGTGTTCTATTTGTCCTGTTAAATGATCGGGTGTAACCATCATTTTATTACCTGAAGAGTAATCTTTATAACGACGCTCAAATTCTTTTTGTAAAAAAATCAATTCTCGTTCGGGTTGTTTACAAAGAAATATCCACCCCCCCATATCGTTGATAACGGTATGAATGATGGGATCACTAAAGCTAACACTTTCATACTGCCCCACATGACGAATCGTCTTAATGACTTTAGTCCAAGCCGCTAAGCTCCTGGTTTCGCTATCGCCTTCTATCGCTTTGACCCAATCGGCAGGACTAGGAAACGTTTTTTTTGCATAATCTGGATTTTTTAAAAAATGATAAAGTGCCTTCTGAAATAAGGGTAAAGAATATGCTTTTAAACAATCCCAATAAGTCTGTAATAGCAACGCAGAAAGCTTTCTATTATAAACTTCTGCTAAAATCATCATGCCTTTGCTAAATTCAATTTTTTCAGTGCTATTCATACTATTTATTAAGACTTAATTGCTGCCAAGCAAAAAAATGATCCTCTTCATGATCTATTTTATTCAGCCAACCCATTGCAACCGTAAGATTATGTTCGACCGTGAGCATATAATTTCCTCCTACACTTTGCCTTCTCTGGGTTTGTCTGTTAGGAGCACACGCGGGATGTAGTTTTAGTTTCCTAATTTCCTGTTCCTGTTCCTGTTCCTGTTCCTGATTAAGCAAAGGCTTATAAGCTATAGCTTGTCTTTTTGCATGTGCTTTACATAAAGATTCTTCAAAGGCTTGCGCAAAAGCTTTACCTAAACCTTGCGTAGCACCTTTAAGAAATTTATAGGCCTCATTTTTAAGTGCACACTCGGGTATTTCATCCCAATGCAACGCCCAACTTTTCACAACATTAGGCGATTGTGGTTTATTATATTTAATGGCGTTCGCTATAAAAATGACGCGTGCCTTCAGATCGACTTTAACTAAACCCTGCTCAATAATCTCTTGCAATGCACGATTAAAGCCCAGTAATGACCAACCTAACTCTTCTGCCATTGCCGCAGCGCCTGCGCGATATAAGCCTGGAATTGAAGTCGTGTTTGGGTTAGTTAATAGATAAATAAAAAGTGCTTGCGCACTTGGCTTTAAGGGACTTAAAGCACGGAATTTTTCATCACACCAAATTCTGACATCTAACATTCGATAGCGCATGTTTTTCTCCATTAAGCGTAAATTTAAAATTCACAGATAATTTGTTTTCATATAAACTTGTGCAGAATGCTGCATAAGTTCCTAAAAAATACCTTATTTTTTATCGCTCCGCACAGCCGCATCGTTTTATTTTTTAAGTCATTACGTTGACCTTGACGCCCCTCCTTAATCCAAGCATAAATATGCGCAGGTTGAATCCATAATTTCATCGCTACCTCTTTAATCGAAACAAAATTATAGATTGCTTGATATAAACTATTTTCTCGCATCAACGCATCCTTGTTGTTTTGAGCTCATGAAAGTTTATCTATATAAAAGTTAATTTTTTTTACTTATTTATTGAATATATTTATAAGCGAAAAGGAATACCCCTGGATAAAATAGGATATTTTATGCAACCTCGTTTAATTCGTTTACGTGACGCACCGCGCTATCTTGGCATGGATAGAAATCGATTCAATATTGAAGTAAGACCTTACCTAGTCAATATAAAAATTGGCCAACAAGGCATTGCTTTCGATCGGCTTGATTTAGATAAATGGACTGATTCGTATAAACAACAGAAAGGTTTACCGGCAGAAAGGAGAATGATATGGGGCGCAAACGATTGCCAGGACTCATTAAACGCGGCGCAATCTGGCACATCAATAAAAGAATCAGAGGACAACGAATTTCAGAAAGTACTGGAACACATTATCTTGAAGAAGCCGAATCCTATTTAATGCGACGTATCGAACAGATTCGCCAAGCGAGGATTTATGGTGTACGGCCTAGCAGAAACTTCTGCGAAGCCGCCATTAAGTTTTTAAAAGAAAATCAACATAAAGTCAGCTTATCAACCGATGCGCGTTTATTAAAACAGTTAGACCCTTTTATAGGTCGTTTACCGCTGGCAGCTATTCATAGTGTTAACCTACAACACTATATTGATTCACGTAAAGCAGCGGGCGTTAAAAACCGTACTATTAACTATGGATTACAAGTGGTACGGCGAATTCTAAACTTAGCGGCACAAGAATGGCGAGATGAACACGGTCTAACGTGGTTATCGATTGCACCCAAAATCCGTTTACTTAAAGAAACCAACAAACGTTTACCCTATCCTTTAGATAGAGAAGAAGAGACGCGGCTGTTTAATCAACTGCCCCTTCATTTACGCCAAATGGCTTTATTCGCGGTTAATACCGGTTGTAGAGATCAAGAAATCTGTCAACTCAAATGGTGTTGGGAAGTCGCTGTGCCTGAACTACATACCTCTGTCTTTATTATCCCGGCTACACACGTTAAAAACCGTCATGATCGTTTAGTTGTTTTAAATGATGTGGCTAAACGTGTTATAGAAACGCGACGCAAATTACATCCGCGCTTTGTATTTACCTATCGCAATAAAGCCTTAACACGTATGTCAAATTCAGCCTGGCGCCGTGCACGTATTAAAACAGGATTAACCCAAGTACGCGTACATGACTTAAAACATACCTTCGGACGTCGATTACGTGCCGCTAACGTCAGTTTTGAAGATAGGCAAGATTTATTGGGACACAAAAGCCAGCGAATTACCACACATTACTCATCTGCTGAATTGGGTAACCTGATTATTGCGGCTAATAAAGCCTGTTCGCAAAAAGACAGTACGCCTATTTTCTCCTTATTAAAAAAATCAATTTATTGTAAAACTATTTACCAATAAGCCACGTATGATCTTTTAGCCTATTAATTCAATAAAAAACGGAGGTTTTTTATGAAAACTATTCTTATAACCACTTTATTAAACACGGTAATAACAAAACTGACAGCAATACGTAGTTTAGTCGATCACCTCGATGGTATACAGGAGGTACATCAACAAATAGTAGACAAGCTAAACAATGCCATCTTTTCACTAAAAAATGCATTAGCACACGTCAATACAAATGCACTCGTTAAATAATTTTAATACACAACACCTATTTTATTGATATTTACTTAACATAACCAAAAGGAAAAAAGTATGAATTCCCTTATAGTTTCATTATTAACAACTGAGGTTGATACACTTAAAACGGCAATATCGCTGTTAACATCAAGACCCGGCGCAGGAGATGCCATTACGCCAACACAAACCGCTAAAGCAGAAATTAGAGTGGTATTAAATATTCTAAACGCATTATAAAAATCCATCTATTATAAAATAATTTACAAACAAATCATTTATTATTATTTGGTTTATTAACTCAGTAACAAAATTGGAGGTTATTTATGAACACTGCGATTATAATAACATTATTGAACACGGCATTAACAACGCTCACCACGGTACTTGGCTTGGTGAATACAGTACCTGGCGTGGCGAACCTATCTCAACAAATCAATGCTGCCATAACAGCAATTACAGGGTCATTAAACATACTTTCCATCCCTAACCGATAATCTATTGCCTATTTTTTATTAAAAAATAGCACTTTAAAAACATGAAAAATTATTTAAATATTTTTAAATTAATGGTTACACAAAATCAATTAACATTATTGTTTTATTACGAAGCAACTGATAATTTATATTTATCATAAACATATAATAATGATATAAAAATCTATTATGATAAAAAATAATTAAATATCAAAAACTTTCATGAACAAGGAGATTATCATGGGCGTAAATGCACTGTTACAAACTGTTTCAGGACTTCTGTCAACTGTATTAAGCTTATTGCCCGCAGGAAATCCAGCTGCAGCCGGGATACAAAGCGCCTTACAAATAATTCACTCCGTATTGGCTGGTCTACCTGCAACGGGTACATTGCCAATATAAAATAATAATAAAATAGAATAATAAATTCACGAGGCCAGAAAAATTATTTTTTGTCCTCGTGAAACTTAAATGCATTTTGCATGCTTAAGTCCTGCAGACTAAGGCACGATAAGACAAACAGCATTCTCAATGCTCTTCAAAAAGAAATCTTAAATCAAAAAGTTAGCAAGCCAAGTGCATGACTGTTAATCATTGGGTCAACGGTTCGGATCAAAAACTTTAAGTCCGTGCTTAAATCGCTGGATTTTTTCAAGATAATGTTGTGAATATTTTTTCATCCGATGAGACAGGAAAGCATTGTGAAAGCAATGCGAAGTCGAAGAGCCCGCGATAGGCGTGCGTTGACGGGCGAAGCAGGAAACGCATCACGCCGTAAAGTCATTTGTGGGAGGCACGGGCATGAACTCCGAAGGAGTGAGTGCGTGCCGGACGCAGGACGTATCGCGGCCTAATTTCAGTCGCGTCATGCGAACGAATTTCGGGGACACGATGGCCGAAATTCTTCGGGAGCATAGCGACTCACTTGGCTTCTATTTGTTGTTCCGATAAGGTGGCTTTTATTCTGCCTGTACCAATCACAAACGACGCATCTGGGATGGTCTGATTCTCAAGCACCAATGCATTTGCGCCGATCATGCAATTTTTTCCAATTACCGCATTGCTCAATACTACCGCACCAATCGCAATAACCGAGTTTTCGCCAATACTACGACCATGAAACATCGCATTATGTCCAATAGTAACGTTTTTTCCTATTGTGACCGGATGTCCTGGATCGGTATGAATAACCGCACCGTTTTGAATATTCGTATTTTCGCCAATCTCAATCGTATCGTTATCGGCACGAATAACCGCCGATGAGACAGGAAAGCATTGTGAAAGCAATGCGAAGTCGAAGAGCCCGCGATAGGCGTGCGTTGACGGGCGAAGCAGGAAACGCATCACGCCGTAAAGTCATTTGCGGGAGGCGCGGGCATGAACTCCGAAGGAGTGAGTGCGTGCCGGACGCAGGACGTATCGCGGCTTAATTTCAGTCGCGTCATGCGAACGAATTTCGGGGACACGATGGCCGAAATTCTTCGGGAGCAGCGACTCACTTGATTAGAAAGAATGATGACATTATTATGAATAATGACTGAACCGATAATATCGGCACTTTCAGCAATAAAATAATGATCGCCTATTAACGTGGGCGTTCTCTCTTCAAAAGAATAAAGCATGTTAAAAACCTAATGTTAGTTTAAAACGGATAAGCACATCTGTGACTCTCATCGCCCAAGGTTGGTGCTGAATCATTTTCTTTTATATCCGCTTTTACAGAAGGAAAGAAACCTGGTTTGGAATGACCTGCCACTTCGTTGCTTTCTTTCAATGGTGCTCGAGACGCATTTTCTGTCTCTTGCGCTAAGAATAGGTTTATCTCCTTCATTAAACGTTTTAACTGTTTCTCACTTTTTACGGTATGCCTATGTGTATGTATATTATTGATGCCGGTGGCTATACCCCAGCCTATGGCTGAACCTAACAGCCCAAAGATGGCGACAGGAATACAAAGACTTACCACGGCCATTACTGCTATCCCAATGGTCAGGGGCAATGCAAAAATCGAATAGACTGCCGTCTCCTTGCAAAAATTAAGCACGTTTGTAATAAAAGAACTATATCCACCCAATAAAAACACGCCATACAGCCAAATAATAATACCCAGATAAAGCCCAATCTTGGCTCCCAGCTCCTTCGCCGCTTGAACATCGAGTGGCTTTTCAGTCGCCGTTATATAGATTCTAAGTGCTTCTATTAACTCATTTTGCTTTTCATCCTCAGACGGCATTCTTTCTAAAGTTTCAAGAACCGTTTTAATTAACTCAAATTGACAATAGAGCGGCAATGCACGCATATCAACCGTAGTTTCTTGCCTGTCTTCTACCAGTTTCTTTTTAATACCTGGCAAGCCATAGAGAAACGATGCTTGTTCTGGCAAAACATTCATATTGTTTTCCATTGATTATCCCCTACCAATAAATGGCATGTGTTCTTTTATCTTAGGGAGCAGAAGACGAAAGCGTTTGCGGTACTGTTTCATTTTCTTTTACCTTTGGTTTTGTAGCAGAAAAAAAAGATCCTGAAGAACTTTCGGAATAATCTTCACTGCTTACTGCATGTTTGTCATCGTTAGCCGCCAATGATGCTTGGACCTCATATTCTACTTCTTGTTCTAGCATGGGCTTTATTTCCTGAAGTAAATCTTTTAAGCGTTTTTCACTTTTTGCCGTGTTCATACCCCTATTACCTAAGCATAGCGTTAAACCAACAAGGCCCCTAACGGTTAATAGGCCCGCTCCTGCTGCAATTAGACCTGCCGCTATTATGTTGCCCACAACAGCAGGCTCTGATCCTGTTCGTATCGCATATCGCATTCCTGCCCAGCCAACCATAAAGCAAACCAACGTACTGAAAGAAGCAACCAGTAGCCGCTTCCAAACTGAGTCAAAATCTATAGGCTTTTTAGTGGTGGTTATGTATGTTCTAAACGCCTGTTCTAAGGCTTCCTGTTGCTCTTCACAGCACCCTACTTCTTCCAAAACGTTAAACGTATTAACCGTTGCTTCAACTAACGCGTATTGGCAATGTGCGGACAATGAATCCCTATTAATCACCATCTCTGCCTTATCTCCCCCGCTTACCATTTCAATGCCTAGTAATTCAGGGAGGAAAGATGCTTGTTCACTAGCAAAATGAGTATTGTTTTCCATAAACACGCTCCTTATGAATAAGCTACATTCTGACATCCGTATTGAAGACAATAAAGACCGAAATCTATAGGTAATATGACCAATCCTGTCATGGCGTAACGCCTTTATTGCCAAAGCAGTCTATCCTTTATAAGAAAGACGACAAAATCGTCTGAAAACCCCAAAAAAACCCTTTAGAAGGGTCAGGCCCCATCCTTCATTCAGGCTCTATTTGTGTATCATTTGCTCAATAAGCCTGATAGAATGACCGCTTTTAGAGCTAAAGACTTACTTGGCTCATTTATTAGCCAGGATACTTTAGTGAATTTCAGCAAATTTAAGTTAGACCCCCGTATTTTATTAGGTGTAGAAGCCTTAGGTTATAAGGACCCAACGCCTATTCAAGCACAAGCCATACCTCTTGTCCTACAGGGCAAGGATGTCATCGGCTTGGCACAAACCGGAACCGGAAAAACCGCTGCCTTTACCCTCCCCCTATTACATAAGCTAATGGATGGACCTAGAGGACGGCTACGCGCTCTGATCATCGTTCCTACCCGTGAGCTTGCCGAGCAAATCCATGATGCAATTAGACTGCTAGGCAAAGAAACCGGCTTACGCAGCGTCACCTTATATGGTGGTGTCAATATCATGAAGCAATTCCAAACCCTGCGTCGGGGTGTTGATATTGCTATTGCTTGCCCCGGACGCCTACTGGACCATATCAATCGAAGAAACATTGATTTAAGCCAAGTACATACACTGGTGCTCGATGAAGCCGATCAAATGTTTGATTTCGGATTTTTTCCCACCATTCGTAAAATTCTTACGTATTTGCCTAAACAACGCCAAAGCTTACTTTTCTCAGCCACCATGCCAAAAGCGATACGCAGCTTGGCGGAAGAAATCTTAAGCAATCCTGTCCCTGTACAAATTGGGGAGTTAGTGCCGGCTACCACCGTGACACAGAAGCTGTATCCGGTGAATGAAACGCTTAAAACAGAATTATTGGTAAAAATCATACAAACCCATGACACAGAATCCGTGCTCATTTTTACACGTACCAAACACCGTGCAAAACGATTAGCTGAGCATCTTGAATCATTGGGCTATAGCGCAACGTCTTTTCAAGGCAATCTATCGCAAAGCAGACGCCAAATGGCACTGGATCGATTCCGTACCGGGAAATTAAAGTTTTTAGTGGCTACGGATATTGCGGCGCGCGGCATCGATGTTCAAAACGTATCTCACGTTATCAATTTTGATATGCCTGCTACCACCGAAGCTTATACGCACCGTATCGGTCGTACCGGTCGTGCCAGTAAACTAGGTGCGGCTTTTACGTTGATTACTAACAGTGACCGACATCAAATACGTTCGATTGAACGCAAGCTCAATCAAGTATTAGAAAAATGCATCATTCCTGACTTTGATTATAAGGCAACCGCCAATAGCAACACCGCACTCATCACCATGGATGATGATGAACGACCAAGACGAAATATGCATGCACCACGTGGCGGCGCACATCATGATGCTAGAAAAAAATTCAGTGGCGCACCTAAATCGAATAGAGGCCCCGAAAGCGGCTCACAGAGCACGGCTTTCAAAAAAAGCAAAAAGCCTTTCTATTCTAAATTTAAGAGTAGTGCTGGCCGAAAATGAAGTGGCGATAGATAGTATTCGTACCTAAAGCGAGAAAGGCCCTTCTGCCTTTCTCTTTAGCAATCTTGATAGACTCATAGCAATGGGGTTTGTGGCAAGGCGCCGCGAAAACGAAGCCGCCGCAGTGTATTCAACATACATGAGGATGGCGAGTTAAGCGGGAACGCCGCCAAAAATTCAAGTGCGAAGAGTCTAGCATTCCTATAATATAGAGGGTACAGACTCTCTATTATATTGCTCATCAAGAACTCCTCTATGAAACAAAAATTCGTAGTCGCTTCAAAGTTCATTCATCATAGCCTACAACAGTTTAATGATACCGGTTGCAGTTATCGTGCCGCCGCGTTGAGTTTCACCACGTTGTTGTCATTAATCCCCTTAATGACTTTAGGTTTCAGTATTTTAGCCAAATTTCACCGATTCAAAAACCTTAGCCACCAAATCCAAGATTTTATTTTTACCAACTTTTTAGCCAGTTCTGGCACAGGGAAAAGTATTCAAGTTTATCTAAATAACTTTGTCGCACAAGCCGGTCAATTATCCTTGATCAGTTTAATCTTCTTGATCATTACCGCGACGATGATGATGTTTACACTCGAACAAACCTTAAATAGCATCTGGAAAACTGATAAACGGCGACACTGGACATTAACCGCCTTACTTTACTGGACCGCACTACTCTTCATTCCTATTCTGATTGGGTTTGCACTGTTCTTATCTTCGCATCTTGCACCCTTGCCGTTCTTGAAATCGAGTTTGATTAGCAAATCCTTTTTATTATGGCTACCTTTCTTTCTAAGTATTTTTGCATTTACTTTTTTATATACACTGGTACCACATTGCAAAGTACCTTTTCGTTATGGATTGATCGGCGCACTGATTGCTACCTGCTTGTTTGAAGGCGCTAAATATACGTTTAGCCTTTACCTGCATTATTTCTCCACCTACAAAATCATTTATGGCACGCTATCGGCCTTTCCACTTTTTTTAGTATGGATTTATATCTGTTGGGTCATTACTTTATTAGGTGCTGTTATTAGTTATTCTTTAACCGCACAAACTCTTCGTACTTAAATTCATAGAAACTGTTATACAATACGCCACCAATAAAAAATTTTCCTGACGGAGATAGCACGCATGAATTTTTTTGACAATCCTCAATACCGCGTAAAAATAGGTCTTGCCGAAATGCTAAAAGGTGGCGTGATCATGGATGTTACCACGGCAGAACAAGCTCGCATTGCCGAAAAAGCCGGCGCCTGTGCCGTAATGGCTTTAGAACGTGTTCCTGCTGATATTCGTAAAATGGGCGGCATTGCACGCATGGCATCACCACAAATCATCAGCGACATTATGGCCGCTGTTTCTATCCCCGTGATGGCTAAAGTACGTATTGGTCATTTTGTTGAAGCACAAATTCTACAAGCACTTCAGGTTGATTTTATTGATGAAAGTGAAGTATTAACCATCGCCGATGATGAATGCCATATCGATAAACAGAATTTTGAAATTCCTTTTGTTTGTGGATGCCGTAACCTCGGTGAAGCGTTACGACGTATTGCAGAAGGTGCCGCCATGATACGCACCAAAGGCGAAGCCGGTTCGGGTAATATCCTTGAAGCCGTCAGACATATGCGTGCGATTAGCAGTGAGATCAAACAACTTTCAGTTTTAAAAAAAGAAGAACTGTTTTCTAGAGCAAAAAATTTAGGCGCGCCCTTAGAATTAGTACAATGGGTAGCGGAAAATGGAAAATTACCCGTTCCACATTTTTCGGCTGGCGGTGTTGCGACACCGGCTGATGCGGCATTATTGCGTCAATTAGGCGCAGAAAGTGTGTTCGTAGGCTCAGGCATTTTTAAATCGGCCGATCCTGAAAAACGCGCCAAAGCCATTGTTATGGCAACAACCCATTTTGATGATCCGGATGTTCTACGCGATGTTTCTATGGATTTATTAGAAGCCATGTCGGGTTTTCAAGTATTAGAAACCTGCCCTGCTTAAGTATGAATATCGGTATTTTAGCCTTACAAGGTGGCTATCAAGCACATGCAGCGTGTTTAAAAAAACTCAACGTTGGCTATTCTTATGTACGCCACCCGAATGAACTTAAGCATAGCGATGCTTTAATTATACCGGGTGGCGAAAGCGCTGTTTTTATCAAACTATTATCAGAAAATAATTTATGGGACGCATTAATAGCCTATAAAAAACCTATCTTAGGCACCTGCGCGGGCGCTATTTTACTGGCAAAAAAGGTATGTTCGCCTGCGCAAGCAACCCTCAATCGCATCAATATAACTATAGAAAGAAATGCCTATGGACGACAACTATCTAGTCACATTGCAACAGGCACTTACTTAGCAACACAAAGCGACATCGAAATGCTGTTTATACGCGCACCAAAAATTACGGCAATTGATAAAAAAACAGTTAGTGTATTAGTTTCTCACGACCATCAGCCCATGGCTGCTCAAGAAGGTAATTGCATTGCGGCTACGTTTCATCCTGAATTAAGCCGCGACAGTACCTTACATCGCTATTTTATACAGCAAGTCTTAACTCAGGAGACAGCGATTGGCTGATTCTGATTCTTGTTCTTTTTTCTCTGCTTTCTCGGCCTGTTGTGTCTTTTGGCAATATTCAAACGCTTGCCAAAATAAAGTCGCTCGGCCTGTACTACGGAAAAAAGACTGGTGAAAAGGCGCGGGTGGCTGTTCATCTTGATTCAAACTTTTTGAATCCGTATAAGCACAAAACAAATCTATTAATAAACTATTAGGTTTAGAGATTGATCCATCGCAATCCTGCTTATATTGGATTAATTCATCTAACTCTTTTTTAAAGCCATTCACATTATTTATATTTTGCATCGTATTTAAATTTAATGGCTTAGCGGCCAATTGATCGGCATCCCGAGCAAACGCTTTTTTCACTTGTATTAACAGTGCTATTAAATAGTCACTATCATTCTCTTCATTCTTTAAGGTTTTAGCTAGCCCATATATTATATATTTTATTTTTATTTCTATTTTTGATTTTTCTATAAACAGCCCTAATCTATTTTCCTTTTCTAAGTGATGAAGTTTATTTTTTAATTCGTGGGCGTAAACTAATGTCTCCTTTATAAGTGCAACATGATTGCTTTCTACGCGATGAGATGCAGGATGGCTCAATGCCTTATTGTTTACATCCACCACTGTATTTTTCTTTAAAGAAAATAAAGGGTTTTTACTCGCATAATAACAGCTTAAGGTATGGCCCTCTAAAGGATTGCTTGTGACTAAGTTATCAGGCAATTTAGGGCGATCTGATTTTGTTTTAAAATAATAATAAGATGAATTGACTGCGTCGTATAAATAAAATAAAACCAGAAAAGCAGGTATAAGCCCTAATGCCGGCACGGTTGGAAGCGCACAACTAACACCGACCAGCAAGCAACAAACTGACCAAAATGCAAAAACTTTCGCAAAGTTTTTACTACTCTCATCATACGCTGTCTTTTCATCGGCTATTTTGCTCTTATAGCGTGTATAAATAAGACCCAAAAAATATCCAAGTGATGTGAGCGTGACAACACTCGCAACGGCTAGCGTGAGTAGAATAACCGGGCTCGTCCACACGATACCCGCTACCCCGCCGGCTAAAATAATGCTTGTCATTAGCGTCATTGCAATGCCTGGCGCTAATATACTCATATGTTTCTTGGTATTATCCCAATACTGCGCACGTCGCCATTGGTTTTCTGGTAACCTTTTATCAATTTTAAAATGCGCTACGATACTAAAAACCAAGACGCCTGCGCTATCCACCATTTTTAAAACACTATACAGAAGAAATGATGTCAAAAGAACGGTCGGCACTGGCATAACAAAACATAAAACAAAAACAGCAATCGCCATTGTCATTTTAAAAGCAGAAAATAAAAGCTTACGTGTTTCACCTAAATTTTTATTTTTTGTATGACGAAAATAATTTATTACCCTTAAACTCGCACGTAGAAAATGTAAGGCATAGAGCAGCGGCGTAAATAGAAAAGGAAGCTTGGAGAAAATCTTGGCAATACTGATGAGGCGCTTCCCTACCAAGGCAAAAAGACGCCAAAATTCAGAAGAAGTGATATGCTCTAGTGTTTTTTCTAGCGCCACACGACGGCGCTCCAGATATTTGAGCGATAAGTGCCAAAAATACAAAATGCGGCTTCTTATCATCATTCGTTCAGCCCGTCATAGAATGACGCTGCATTATATCGAATATTTATTTTAAATCATTAACGAAAACTTAAAAACATAAATAATTTTTTCAATAAAAACTTGCTACACTAATAAGGTTTTTATTTTGTAGGTTAAGCTATTATGACTTTAGGCTCTCCCATCCCGCTTTTTGATAATTTAGTCTTTTCTGATCCTAAACAAGCTCAGCAATATCTTAGCCACCAAACACAGAAACTTCCTTTTGCAAAAGGCGATTATCAGCAAGCACTGCAGTTTCTATATAGCTATCGCGGCAGTGATGCCACGTTTAACGCTTATAGGCGTGAGGTTGAACGATTGCTGCAATGGAGTTGGTTTGTCGCCAATAAATCCATCAAAGAAATTCGCCGCGATGACTTTGAGACATTTGTTAGCTTTTGCCAAAAGCCGCCCAAACATTGGATAGGCACAAAAACAGTCGCCCGCTATATTGAACAGGAAGGCACTCGAAAACCACATCCTGAGTGGAAACCCTTTGTCGCTACGGTCAGCAAATTAGCCAGCCGTGAAGGCACTGTGCCCGAAATAAAGAAATTTATTTTATCGCAAAAGAGTTTGCAGGCCATTTTTGCCATCTGCGGTAGTTTTTATAATTATCTCATCCAAGAAGACTACATAGGCTTCAATCCCGTTGCTCAAATTCGACAAAAAAGTAAATTTATTCGTCAACAAACAACAAAAATGATTATTCGCCGCCTCAGTGAATTGCAGTGGTCTTATGTCATTGAAACAGTAGAAATACTGGCGCAACAAACACCGCTGCAACACGAACGCAGTTTATTTATTATGAAAGCGCTTTACGGCATGTACTTACGTGTTTCTGAATTAGCGGCCTCCACGCGTTGGGAGCCACAGATGGGTCATTTCCAAAAAGATAACGATGGCAATTGGTGGTTTATGACAGTCGGTAAAGGTAATAAAGAACGCTTAATCAGTGTGAGCGATGATATGCTCAAAGCGCTAAAGCGCTATCGCCAATACTTAGGGTTATCGGCACTCCCCAGTCGTGGCGAAAAAACACCTTTAATTAGTAAATCGGGTAGCAATGCGCCGCTTGGCAGTACGCGTCAAATTCGTAGCATTGTACAAAGCTGTTTTGATGCCGCCTTCGAGCGTATGGTCGAAGATGGCTTAAAAGAAGAAGCCATAGAGTTAAAAACCGCGACGGTACATTGGTTACGACATACCGGTATTTCAGAAGATGTAAAACACCGGCCTCGCGAACACGTTCGCGACGATGCGGGTCATAGTTCCAGCGCTGTTACCGACAAATACATCGATGTAGAAATGCGCGCCCGACATGCTTCTGCAAAAAAGAAAAAATTAGATCCCTTGGCTTAAACCCAATCTCTAGGCACTAAAAACTGTTCGGTTAGTGTTGATTCCACAGAACCTGCTTCGGGTTGCCAATTGTATTTCCAATTCGCAACCGGCGGCATAGAGATCAAAATAGATTCTACACGCCCACCACTTTGCAAACCAAATAAGGTACCGCGATCATAAATCAGATTAAACTCTACGTATCGACTGCGCCGGTAGGCTTGAAACTGTCGTTCTCGTTCAGCATACGGCTTGTCTTTATGCCGCTGCATAATCGGTAAATACGCCTTTAAAAAATGATCGCCTATGCTTTGCATAAACTGAAAACAGGTCTGAAAATCCCAGTGATTTAAATCATCAAAAAAAAGACCGCCTACACCACGCGACTCTTTTCGATGTTTTAAATAAAAATACTCATCACAATTTTTTTTATATTGCGGATAAACCTCTTCGCCAAAAGGATCACAGGCAGCTTTAGCCACTTGATGCCAGTGTTGGCAATCTTCTAGAACAGGATAATACGGCGTTAAATCAAAGCCGCCACCAAACCACCAAACGGGCGCTTCCTTAGGACTTCGCTTGAGCGTAATAAAACGTAAATTCATATGCACAGCGGGCACATAGGGATTTCGTGGGTGAATGACTAAAGAAAGACCCAAAGCTTGGAAAGGGGTGGCATTAAATTGGGGATGTCGTGCCGTGGCACTGGGCGGTAAGTTAGCACCCGAAATATGCGAAAAGTTAACCGCGCCTCGTTCAATCACAGTACCTTCCGACAAAACGCAGGTCTTTCCACCTCCGCCTTCTTCGCGCAACCAATCATCAGCGATAAATGTCTCTTTGCTATCTTCCGTTTCTAAGCTTAAACAAATTTTTGCTTGTAACTGTAATAAATAATCTTTGATCGTTGGGATTATTAGGTCATAATTCATTTTTTATATTCTGCTTATTAAAGTCACGCGGAGAAATAATAACGAATGGCCTGGATTAAAGCTTTCCATATCATTGCCATGGTCGCCTGGTTTGCCGGCCTATTCTATCTGCCACGCTTGTTTGTCTATCATGCGCAAGCCAATGACGCTACCAGCATAGCGCGCTTTAAAATAATGGAGCGTAGACTCTATTATTTTATCATGCTCCCAGCGGCTTTAATAACCGTGCTACTAGGGGTCTGGTTAATCACTTATTCACCTGCGTATTATTTACACGCCCGATGGATGCAAGCAAAACTATTTTGCGTGCTGCTACTGATTATTTTTCATGTTTATTGTGGAAAAGTATGCCGGGATTTTAAACACGATAAAAACAAGCGCTCTAGTCTATTTTATCGATTTTTTAATGAGTTTCCGACGTTAATGCTGATTACTATCATCCTTGTTGCCGAAATAAGACCTTTTTAGACACCCTGCCCCTATGAAGGGCAGGATCCCAAATTTTATTGAATTAAAGCTCGACCATTTCAAAGTCTTCTTTCATCGCCCCACATTCAGGACAACGCCATGTCAGTGGAATATCTTCCCAACGGGTTCCTGGAGCAAGCCCTTCGTCTTCGTCTCCTTTTTCCTCATCGTAAACCCACCCGCATAGTAAACACATGTACTTTCTAAATACTTGAGCATTTTCTTGCATTTTTCAACTCTTTTTAAATAGCGCTACGCTAAAGCAATAACCACTGAGTACTCTATTTAGTACCCACCGGCTTAGAATATAAAGAAATTCATTCGTTTTAGCAAAATTTTTATGCTTGCCTTAAGCCTATAGAAAGCTCATCCGAATTTGAAACCTCCTGCGCTTGTTGTGGATTTACCTTAAAAAAAGCAAACAGCTTGAATGTTTTTCTAGAAAATACCGTCTGGTAAGCATCTTGCATCGCGGCCACAAAAGAAGATTTCGTGGGAATCGATTTTTCTGAAACAACTTCGTTTTCATGGTGCAATAACGGTGCCACCGATTTAACTTTATTTTCTTGGACGCTAGGCGTCGAGGGTAAACAGAGGTTAATTAGATTGACCGTTAGCATGTAACCCAATGTTTTCATCATCGGTAAAAAATACCATTGCAGAAATAATTGGTTGAATTTATCCGTTAATTCAGGCAAGAATTGTGGCTGCCCCGTCAATGTCCATAGATTAGAAAAACCATATTCTAATTCGGTGATACTCAAAAAAAGCATCAGCGAGATAAATTTTTCTGCAGGTACAGTGGCTTTATTTTTTAAACTATTTTTTATAGTCCCCTCCAAAAAAGAAGCACCGGCTATTAAGGAGAAATTCAAAAGTTCAAAATAATCCAAATACCATAAAGCGACTCGTGGCAATACTTTTAGCCCCGATTTTACATAAGCATGTAACGACGTACTATCAACTGCTCCTTCTAAAACACCCTGAGCAAAAGGGATTGTTATACAATAATTAACTTGCATACCCAAGCTAGATGACGGCTTTGCGTGTTTAGTTTGCCGCTGTGCTAAAAAAGGCACTTCTCTAGAAACCTTGCGACCTGAAAGATTAGCTAAACTAGCGTTGACATCCAATAAAAAAGAAACAAGACAGGTTTTATTCGCTTCTCCATTCAAAAAAACAAAACTTAGATTACGCTCCGTCGTATCTTCAACTAAAAACATACAATGTTGAACCGGTATATAGCTTTCCAACGTACTATTAACCCAGCCGCAACTTAATCTTTTTTCAATGGGATAGGCAACCGCCTGACACGTGTCTACTAAATCGATATAAAAATCTTCTAGTCCTTCTTCCATAAGATAAACAGCGTGGCTTTTTCCTAGCAGCACTCTATTTTTAACTTTTATATCTTCCACTAACAATCTAAGACTATACACCCATTTATTTGTATGCTGGCTAAAAATAACCGGAACCTCATATTCGCCCACTAACTCTAATACACCATGAATAAAACAATCATAATCTACACTTAAGCGTTCAACCAAATTAGGAACTTTGTGTTTTTGTAAAGAGCAACTCAAAGGGTAATTATTCAAATTAACGATTTTTAATGCATCCGTAAGATTCTTAGAAAAAAGCTCATCTTTTTTAATCATTAAGGTCACATTTTCTTGCTGCAAAAGAGGATAATTAAAATTTTCAACATGCTTCAGTGTATTTATCATCTTTATAAACTTTAATTTATCTTCTTTTGCTAGGTACATCCCATCAACAAAATAGTAATTTGGAAAGTTAAAATGATTACCTACTAAACTATCGGGTGCTATATGATAAATAGCAGTCGCCAACGCAAGCAAATCTTGATAGGTATAAACAAAATATTTTCCTGCATACTTATCTAATAAGTAGAAATAATTATGTTTTATCTCTTCGCTAACTTTATAGCTATCCAATAACTCACTAATACGCGTTCTATTTAGAATACGGTATTCTTTATAGGCATCGACAGGGTAGTGTTGAATTGAAAAAGGTGAAATTAAGGTATAATTGTCTACCGGATAGTTACCATAATTATAAACGTCCAGAAGTGTTGTTAACGGTGGCATTCCCCGTCCGGGATTGAATATATCAGCCGGCTTAGGTTTCCTAGTCGGAAATATTCCATTGGTATTGTCAATAGTATGCGCATGCTTAACACCAAATAAATGGTTGAATTCATGCTGAATCAACCCCAAAAATATTCGTGAAAATTTTCTATACTGTTGATTACACGCTATCTCTGCAAAAGGCGGCAGCGTAGTGTTATTGTCAGGCGCAAATGCCGTATAAAAACCAGAAAATTCAGCATTATAAAAATGATTAAAATTAACCTTACATCCTATTTTATCTTGAGCATTCCTAGGTTTATAATAGTTAAAAACAATATGGTTTCTATGTTTAAATTTTAAATAGTCTCTATCTATAGCGCAATTTTCTAGATACACGCCCATTTCAACCGGCTGATAAACCAAACGTGCCAAACCTAAGCGATTAAAATTTTCTACCGCTACTTCAATAAACTCTTTATATTCTAAATCTTCTGAGATGAGAGTCGAATAATCGTAAGTCAACGTCAAAAGCTCGCCTTTATTGCTAGCCCATTTATCTTTCAAGTCCTCTTTATCATCCAAAAGAAAACGTTTTTTTCGAATCACTTCTTTTTTTGACACAGAAAATCCCTGCCTTTAATAAAAGTTAAATAATTAACTATAGGAAATTAAAAATAAATAAAAGTCAGCAGTCGCCAGATCATGCGAGGATTAGAAAAGATATCCTTCAATCATTCAGCTTTTTTTAGCAAAAGCTCCTTTTTATTTATTATATTGAACGAAACAAGAAAACGATTGCGTTTCTTATTTCGGGCGCGGATTGTAACACAAGAAATAGAAATAATGTTTATTAAGCTACTTTGTTAATATCAAACAACGCATTAATAAATTCTTCAGATGAAAAGGGTTGTAAATCCTCGACACCTTCACCTACACCGGTAAAACGAATCGGTAGCTTAAGTTTCTTAGCAATTGAAAAAATCACGCCGCCTTTTGCAGAACCATCCAGTTTAGTCAGTACGACGCCGGTCAATTGAATGGCCTTATGAAAAACCTCAGCTTGTACTAAGGAGTTTTGTCCAATGCTAGCATCCAGCACTAATAATGTTTCATGTGGCGCTGTTGCATCTAACTTCGCTAATACTTTCTTTACCTTATGCAATTCTTGCATTAAGTTATCTTTGGTATGTAAACGACCTGCCGTATCCGCAATCAACACATCGATATTTCTTGCTTTAGCCGCCTGCAAAGCATCGTAAATCACCGAAGCACTATCCGCCCCTTGGTGTTGCGCTATCAACGGCAGCTGATTTCGCTCTGCCCATACCGCCAATTGTTCTGTCGCCGCGGCACGAAAGGTATCGCCTGCCGCCAACATCACTTGTTTGCCTTGTTGTTTAAAATAATGTGCTAATTTTCCTATCGTGGTCGTTTTCCCAACCCCATTAACGCCCACAACCAAAATCACAAACGGTTTATGTTCGGGATTTATTTGCAATGGTTGCTCACACGCCTGTAACAAACTCATTAAATGTTGTTGTAATACATCCCAAACGGCCTTTCCATCTGCTAACTGATTGCGTTTTAACTGCTGATTTAAGGCATCAATAATTTCTTCAGTAACAGCAGCGCCTACATCGGAACTCAACAGTAAATTTTCAATCTCTTCGATTAAATCGGCATCAACGGTTTTTCTACCTAATACCAAATTGGCAAGGCCTTCGACCAACTGGTGGCGAGTTTTCTGCAAACTTTCTTTTAAGCGCCCAAAAAAAGCGGGCTTTTTTGGTTGCGCCTGATTCTCAGGCGTCTCTTTTCTTTTTAAAAATTTAAACATACGCTAACCACCTTCTTGTGACTTTATTTTAGCTTCGGCTGAATAATAAATGACACGAGCCGCTTAACGCAATAAACTATGACATTAAGCAAATTACTCAGTTTCGAATTATGAAAAAAGGCCAAGTGCGGATTATCGGTGGCCAATGGCGCGGAAGAAAATTAAATTTCCCCGCCACAGCTGATTTACGCCCTACACCCAATCGTATACGAGAAACTCTATTTAATTGGTTAGGCCCGATGCTGCCCGATGCCCATTGTTTAGATTTGTTTGCCGGAAGCGGCGCATTAGGCTTTGAAGCCCTTTCTCGGGGTGCTAAATCCGTTACCTTTATAGAGCAATCTCTACCCTTGTTCCGTTATTTAAAAGCGCAGATAAAACAATTAGCGGTCGAAGACAAGGCCGCTGTCTATCATATTGACTTCCCCTTTAACGCCGCTCGTTTGTTTAAATCACAAAACCCTGGTTTCAATATCGTATTGCTTGACCCGCCCTTCCACAAGAACCTCATTGAGTCAGCGTGTACCTGGCTAGTCAAAGAAAAGTTACTAATTGAAAAAAGTGCTATTTATATAGAGTCAGAAGCCACGTTAGAAGAATTTTCTTTAGCTGAAAATTGGCAAATAAGCCATTGCAAAACAGCCGGCCAAGTCAAGTATGCCTTGATTAGAACAGACACTTGACTTTATATACCCTTCTTGCTTCAATGCGCGCTAGGCGTATAGGGTTTTTTAGCTAATAAAATAAGATATCATGAAAAAAATAACAGCGGTGTTTCTGATGAGTTTATTGGGGGGTTGTTCCACCACACAAAATTTATCAAGCTCCATTACGCCTTCTTCTATTAGTCCGCAATCGAATGACACGGCTGCCATTCAGCTCGCTGAAGCGGCTCGTTCGGTCAGTCAATCACTAAACGACCTTAAAACCATTGAAAAGGCTTCTAACCCACCGGTTAAAGCATTGCCTTACCCTACGTCATCTGGCTTAGAAAAAATCACCGCTTCCGTCGATTGGTCGGGTCCTATTGAGCCATTATTAGAACGTATTGCAAAACTAGCTAATTATAAACTCGAAGTCATTGGTCATCATCCGGCTATCCCCGTATTAGTGACCATTTCCTCACAAAATACACCCCTGTCCTATATCGTACGCAATGCCGATCTACAAGCCGGTGTAAAAGCCAACATAGCCGTATACCCCGGCATCCAAACGATAGAATTACGCTATGCTAAAAATTAAGTTTAGACATCTTACTTATTTTTTTAGTTTTTTATTATCAGCCTCTTTAGCAGGTTGTAGCACTGTCGCACCTAATTATAAGACCGTTGGGAACCTAAATAATTTATCGCAGTTACAAGATTTACATGCCGCCGTCGTAACCGCTAAAAAAGCGGATATGAACAAACTACATGCGCAAGCGTTACAAGACGTCGCGATGAGTGTCGGTGCTCAAGCCGGACTGGCATGGCGGTCTAAAGCGGTTAATACCCTCTTAACAAAGAACGCCAGCTATCTTGATCATATTTTTAACTTTAATTTAATGCTACTTGAACATAATGTCGTGCCACCGGTACTCGTTCAAGGCAATAGTTCATTAAATTTGGCGGACCCACGAACCTTACGCATTAACGATCGCGTTTATCAAATTATTAGCCAAGCGCATTTTACGACGACTCCACCACAATGGCGTAACTACCTATGGATGGACTATCAAGCACCTGACATGCCATTACCGGCTTTTCTACCTAAAACCGCTGAAGAGCGTGCTATTTGGCGAACGTATGCCACCTTAGGTTGGAAAGATGGTATTAACCAAGCGAACTCAATTTTTAGTGATAACTTAGCACGTCTAACCAGGGACTATACCGGCATGCTGCTTTATCGCTCGCTCTTATTGAAAGGCATGGTAAGCAAGCCTTTTGTAGCACAAACGGATCTAGGCGTGACGGGTGATGATTCTGACTTACATATTAATGATCAGATCTTCAGAATCACTTCATTGCCTAAATTACAACCTAAAGCCAGCCAATGGAACCCGGTCGTTACCAATGATAGCAGCCCAACTCAGCAATGAACCGGTACGTTTTACGCCGGCTTGCTTGGCTGATCTACTGATTCATTGTCAAAAACTTTCCGCTTCTGACATCACCTTACAAACGGGCGAACCTGTTTTTGCCGAAGTCTATGGTCGTTTGCTAAGAATAACGCGACGTAAACTATCGAATACCGAAGTTTCTGAAATACTCAACCTGATTTATGGACCCAATGGCAGCGCACAAATTTTAAGTGGTGTTGATATCGATACCCATTACGAATTTCGTCCGAATCGAAATGAACGCTATCGTTTTCGTGTTAATGCAACCGGCTGTTTAGTCGAAGGTCATGATGCGATTCAAATTACCTTCCGAACCATTCCCAGCACACCGCCCAAGCTGGCCGAACTCAATTTAGAACCAGCGCTGATACAGTCCTTATCGCCCTCACAAGGTATTATTTATGTCACCGGTTCAACCGGTTCAGGAAAAAGTACCTTATTAGCGGCGATTATCCGTGATCTGGCTGAAAAAGAAGACAGTCACCGTAAAATCCTTACGTATGAAGCACCGATTGAATTTGTCTATGATGCGATAGATAAACCGAGCGCCATCGTCAGTCAATCTGAAATTCCAAGACATTTACCTTCGTTTGCGGCGGGTGTACGGAATGCCCTGCGTCGTAAACCCCGACTTATCTTAGTCGGAGAAGCACGTGATCCAGAAACCATTGGTGCCGCTATAGAAGCCGCATTAACAGGCCACCCTGTTTACACCACACTGCATAGTAACGGTGTGGCCGAAACACTACGCCGATTAGTGAATTCCTTTCCTGCTGACGAAGCGTATGGTCGAATGATCGATATTATTGAAACCATCCGCGTGGTCGTTTGGCAACAACTTGTTCCCACGAAGGATGGCAAACGCATCGCATTGCGTGAATTTTTAATTTTTGATGAAAAATTACGTGATCAGTTAATTGATTCTAAACTTGAAAATATTAGTGCGACCACACGGCGTTTACTAAGAGAGCATGGACAACCGATGTCCGTCGATGCAAAACGCAAATTCGATGCTGGCCTTATTCCCGAGCGCGAATACAAACGTTTAATCATGACCGAAGAACGAGCCAGTCAAGATGCTTGAAGCTAATCTATGCGCACAGCCATTGGATGTTTGGCAACCGACTGCCTCATTAAACATGCTACATTTACGTGCTCGTCTCTTAAGCCGTATTCGACAGTTTTTTGCAGAACGGCAAGTCTTAGAAGTAGAAACACCCCTGCTTTCACAAGCAACCGTCACAGATAAACACTTACAGAGCTTCCAAACCGACTATCATTTTTCAAACCCCGAACAAAAACAAACGCTTTATTTACAAACTTCGCCTGAATTTGCCATGAAACGCTTACTCGCTGCCGGCAGTGGCGCTATTTATCAACTGTGTAAAGCATTTCGTAATCAAGGCGAATCGGGCCGTACTCATAACCCTGAGTTTACGATGTTAGAGTGGTACAGACCTGGCTTTAACCATCATGATCTCATGGATGAAATGGAAAGCTTACTTAAAATTATCCCCGATTGCCCCAGCGCGCAACGTTTCAGCTATGCGGAATTATTTCAGCACTATCTGCAAATTGATCCGCATCAAGCATCGATTGAACAATTAAAACAAACGGCACATCGTTTTAATCTCGGTACGGAAAATTTAGCTGCGCTAGAAAAAGATGATTGGTTGAATCTCTTAATGACACATTGCATCGAACCGCAATTACCAAAACATCCGGTCTTTATTTATGACTTTCCCGCTTCACAAGCGGCGTTAGCCCGCATACGGCCTGGAAAACCTGCCCTGGCTGAACGCTTCGAAGTGTATGTGCAAGGATTAGAACTAGCGAATGGGTTCCATGAACTCAGTTCAGCATCTGAACAACGTCAACGCTTTAAGAGTGATTTAATACAACGTGAAAAAGCTGGCTATCCGCTGCCGCCTATCGATGAACGCCTCTTAGCCGCCTTAGAACAGGGTCTTCCGGATTGTGCGGGTGTAGCACTCGGGATAGACCGACTTATCATGCTAGCAACCGGGAAGAACGCTATAAATGAAGTACTTAGCTTTCCTATAGAGCGCGCTTAAATCATTTCGTCATTGCGAGCGCGAAGCGCGCGGCAATCCAGATAAATGACAATAAGTACGGTTTAACTAAAGTAAGAGCTCTGAATAATATTAGCGCCCGCGGCTTGCATCTCTTTAATCGCGATAGCGCCATCTTCTGGGTTTAAATTAACCGCACGACATCCATCTTCAATCAAATAAGTTTTAAATCCAAGCTGACAAGCATCCAGTACCGTATATTTAACACAATAATCCAAGGCCAAACCCATGATATATACATCACTCACATGCTGCATTTTTAAATAATCACCTAAACCAGTTGGTTTACGATGGCCATTATCAAAAAAACCACTATAGCTATCAATACAGGGATCAGAACCTTTTTGAAATATCTTCGTTAGGCTATCCTGCTGAAGATCAGCAACCAATGCCGCGCCCTCTGTTCCTTGCACGCAATGCACTGGCCATAAAACCTGCGGCAATCCGGCTAACTCAATACGATCACCGACTGATTTACCCGGATGGTTAACCGCAAAGCTACCATGATTGCTCGGATGCCAATCTTGCGTGGCGACAATGCATTCAAAATGCGATGGTAATGCATTCGCAATGGCAATCACTTCATTACCCTGGGGTACCGCTAAACTTCCCTTTGGTATAAAGTCATTTTGAAGATCGACCAGGATCAGTGCTTTTGTCATATAGAAAGTAATTTTTTTAAGTTTTACTTAAGCCATTATATATTATAATGGCTAATGTTATTTAGTTATCAATCTTCAAAAGATATACAGCCAAGGTGAACAATATAATGAATTTAGAAGATTTCACAACGCTAAAAACCCGCGGCGATGGTAATTGCCTCTTTAGGTCTATTATCCAATCTTTGCTTGTTCAAGGTCTTATAAAAAATGAAAAAATAGAGGTAATGAAATTTATTCATGGTCTCGTACAGCGAACAAAGGAAGACCTCGAATTGAATGACATGGAATTTAGAACTGAGTATAAAGATGAGGTATCTCAATACAATGCCCAAGTAGAAGGATCAACGTTAAAATTAAGCAAGCCTGTAACTTTTAATAATTTCATTGCAGAATATAACAACCTATCCCTTGAAAACCTGAGCAATCTTTTAAATGATAATGAACCCGTTCTTTATTATTTAAGCGCTTGTTTACGAAAGGACATACTTTCATATCATGTCGAAAACGGAGCGGGGCAAAATCTGATAAATGACTTCGGTTCTTTACATACGCATGCAGATATAATCAATTGTTCTGCCTATTTAAATGAACATAAAATAAAAATATTCGTCGCTACAGAGGGCGATAACCCTAACTCAAGCCTCTCTAATTATTCTGCTCTTTATGATGCAAATGGGGAAAAAACTTATAAAATTGATATCCATCTTAAATATACAACTCAGGAGGGTGGACCGCATTATGATGCATTACTGCTGACTAAAGAGCTGGATCTTAAACAAGGTGAAACCATTGCAAGAAAATTTCATCTTGATAAAAACAAAATGCCTGAGGAAAGACTTCAAATTGAAGAGGAAGAAGAAGAAGATGATGATGATGATGAGGTAACACTTGCGCAAAATTTGCCAATAAAAGAAAGCGAAATGCCTGAGGAAAGACTTCAGACTGAAGCAGATGAAGAAATTGTAAAAAAACTTCAGGTTGAAAAAGGTGTAACACTTGCAAAAACTCTGCAAATGGAAGAAATAGAATGCTTTGCGGAAAAATTTAAATCATCTGGCAACAAAAATAACCAGTCTTTTATCAACGATGTTATTAAAAGTTTAAGATTAGACAATGAATTAGACGCTGAGCAATTAAGTCGCTTACATGCTCTGCAAACCATAAAAGAAGTGGTCGAATCATTACAGTCTATTATTAATGAAACAGGATACTCTTCCCAGTTTAAGGAACAAATACAAAATCATTCTTTTTTCTCAACCCCAACCCACAGGCCAGAAATAGCCGATACGGCTCAAACGCTGGGTTCAACACCGGCTATTAAATGTCATTGAAGAGATGACTGTAACTAGCACTTATTTCGAAAAGCCTTTTGCTTTTAAAATAAGTTGTAGTTTTAACTCGTAGAGCTTTTCCTCTAAACCTACCGGGTATTGATGCGGGTTTAAAAGTCGTCGAATGGTTTCATCGAATTGTTTAAGCTCGCTTTTGGTTTTTTCTTGCGTCATTTTCAGTGAAGGCCTTTTATAAACTAACTGACCTTTTCTAAAGATAGGTTGCATCAATTCACGATAAGGCGTATCGCGTGGAATTAAACAGCGTCGAGTCGAATCTAAAGGATCAATAATCGTACAAGACTCGGAAATCCCTTGCTGTTCATCATAAATAACATCCGCCATAGCCTGTTTACACTCAGTGTCCCAATAGAAACGACGCACGGATAAAATACCCGGTGTTGAAATCTTGACGGCCTGTTCAGACAATTTAACTTTATATTCCCATTCGGCTTTTTTAGACGATTTAATAGCGCTTAATTTATAAACGCCTTCTAGCGCGGGTTGTTCATACGCCGTTATTAAATGCGTACCTACGCCCCAGGTATTAATCTTAGCGCCCTGCCCTTTTAAACTGGCAATCACAGAGGGATTTAAATCGTTACTTCCTACAATCAGACTGTCTTTGTAACCGGCTTTATCTAAAAGATGACGTGCTTCTTTACTCAAATAAGCTAAATCACCCGAATCTAAACGCACGCCCGCTAAATGGAATCCTTGCGGTTTTAATTCATCCGCAACCTTGATCGCATTTTTTACACCCTCTAAGGTGTTATAGGTATCTACTAAAAAAATGCAGCGGTCCGGAAAAGTTTTTGCATAGGCACGAAAAGCATCTAATTCAGATTCAAAACATAAAACCCAGCTATGTGCATGGGTGCCTCGTACAGGAATATCAAATAGCTTGCCCGCCAACACATTGGAGGTTGCTATACAACCGCCAATATAAGCAGCACGACTTGCCATCACTGCACCATCAAATCCTTGAGCACGGCGCAATCCAAATTCAAATACCGGCTCATCATTTGCCGCTTGAACAATGCGCGCGGCACTAGTCGCAATTAAAGTTTGGAAATTGATGATATTCAATAAAATACTTTCGAGTAATTGGCATTGTAATAAAGGGCCTTTAATGCGTAACAAAGGTTCATGAGCAAAGACTACCGAACCTTCTTCTATGGCATCAATATCACAACTGAATTTAAGCTGACTCAGATAATCCAAAAAAGGCTTACTAAATAAAGCCTGCTCCTTCGAATCTTTCAGTCCCGCTAAATAATCAATATCTTCTTTAGAGAAATGAAACAAAGCGAGATAGTCAATGAGCGTGCCTAAACCCGCACTAATCGCATAACCACCCGTAAAAGGCGCTTTACGAAAACTATGGTAAAAAACGGCTTCGTGCTCATGAAGATCGGCCTGCCAATAGCCATAAGCCATGGTAAGCTGATAAAAATCAGTTAATAAAACGAGCGATGATTTATAAAGTTGGTGTAATGAATTCGACATATTGTAATTATAGATGAAATAATCCCCGCAAGGGCGGACATCTTACCGCCCTTGAGTAAAAACTAACCACCCATTTGTTTTTCTCGAATTTCATCCACGGTTTTGCAATCGATACATAAAGTGGCTGTGGGCCGCGCTTCTAAGCGACGAATACCAATTTCAATGCCACAGGAGTCACAAAAGCCATAATGTCCTTCATCTAGCTGATGTAAGGCATCTTCAATTTTCTTGATTAACTTGCGCTCACGATCTCTAGCGCGTAGTTCTAGGTTAAATTCCTCTTCTTGCGTAGCACGATCACTGATATCGGGCAAAGAAGCACCCTCGTCCTGTAAATGATGTACAGTACGTCCCATATCTTTCAACAACATTCGTTTGCGTTGGAGCAATAATCGTCTAAAGTGCGACTGTTGGTCTGCACTCATGTAGTCTTCCCCAGGCCGTTCCTTATAAGGCGCTATATTTAAATCAGTGTCTTTCACTGATTCTGACCTTATTTCTGCTAATGGAGCTTGTTTTTGTATCCGTTTCTTCAATTTTTTAGGTTCTGCCATTTTAGTTTCTTGTGATGGTTGTTGTTCTACTACAGGTAGCGCCTGGGAATCAGACTTTGCTTGCCTTTGTTTTTTTTTAGCGGTTGCCCGAATAACTTTCGTCACCTCTGGAACCGTACTCGCTTTCTTTTTTACACTTCTAGGTTTTCTATTGATTTTAGTACGCGAGGTTTTCGACGTTTTTTTCGAGGTTTTGCTTTTACTAGGCTTTTTTTTTACCGCCGTCTTTCTTTTAGCAGGCTTTCTACGTGTCGCTGTTTTTCGTTTACGAGTGGTACCCGCTTTTGTCTTTCTGCGTGTCGTTGTCTTCCGTTTACGAGTGGTACCTGCTTTTGTCTTTCTACGACGTTTAACAGTGGTTTTGTTTACCGCTGTTTTTCTTTTACGACGACGTACTGGCTTAGCAGCTGTTGTCGCTCTTTTCTTTCTTCTCGTAGATTTTTTACGTGTTGTAGTCGTGGATTTTTTTGCAGCTGTTGTGCGGCGTTTACGTCGCTTTGGAGCTGCAGCTTTTCTCACTGCCATAAAAAGTTCTCCTTGAGAATTTACAATCTGCCGGAATTGGCGTACTCAAAAAAACCAAACACATCTATACCAAAAATAATTCTGCATGGCAATCACTTCTAATTCTTACGAACCCTACCATGCATTTTCTTTTTATTAATGGTTTATAGATCATATTTTCAATTAATGCCATTTTCCACTACTAACTCGTTGGTGACCGGCTAAATCCTTATGTTGTTGTGGACTATGGTAGCCGTATTTCAAAAAAAACTGATGAACAAACTCGGCTTGATCATAGCCATGTTCTAAAAATAATTGTCCGCCTGGTACTAGGTAATGACAGGATTGCCGGATAATGGTTTCTAAGTGTTTTAAGCCATTTTTATCGGCAATTAATGCTGTTTTTGGCTCGAACGTTAAAGCCAATTCAGATCGAAGATGGAGATCACGCTTAGAAAGATAAGGCGGATTACTGACAATCACATCAAACTGTTCACCTGTCTGAAACGCATCGCACCAATCACCTTGGCGCCACCCAACATTTTTTATGTCATGACGCCGTCTATTCCGTTCAGCAAGCTGTAACGCATCGCGGTAATAGTCTGTAGCCAGGAGTTGCCAAGCGGGTCTTTCTGTTGCTAATGCCAATGCAATAGCCCCTGATCCGGTTCCCAAATCGGCTATCTTTCTTGGTTCATGCGTATAGTTTTCTAGTAACAACTGAACCAATAATTCGGTTTCAGGACGTGGAATAAGCACCGTTGGATTGACTTCCAGAGAGAGAGACCAGAACTCCTGCTCACCGATTAAATAGGCGACCGGTTCTCCTTGTTTCCTGCGTCGAAGCAACTCTTTAAAAACGCTTTGCTGAGACAGCGATAGCTCTGTAGATGATGGCTGGCTGTAGAGTTGGGCACGCGTCAACCCTAAACAAATGGCCAATAAAAGCTCTACGTCTAAATAAGGGGTTGTACTGCTTGGGACTAATTCTTTGACCGCCCAACGCCATAGTGATTGTAATAACATCTAAACACTACTCAGAACTAGGATTTTGCTTGCGCCTTATATACGAAACAAAAAACAAAATAAGAAACAAGGGCAGCAAAACGGGCAATAAAACCGGAAATAAGAAAATGGCGAATACGGTCCAAGCCGCCGCAATAGCCCCTAAAACCAGCACGCCGGTCCAGGTCAAAATAAAAAACAACAAAATACTCACACAAAAGAAAAAAACCGAAGCCACCAAAAGGCCCCACACGGTTAAACTAATCGCCACCGCTCCGCCGAGCACAGCGATCGCAATATGCCCACCCAAAATAAGCAGTAACATGATGATCAATGCCCATGCTAATGATCGAAACATACCATCTCCTTCAAAAATCTATTCGCCCATCGCGGCTAATTTATCGGCCTGATACTCTCTAATCAACGATTGAATCACCGGTGATAAATGCCCCTCCATGATATCAGATAATTGATACAGGGTTAGGTTTATCCGATGATCGGTCAAGCGACCTTGTGGGAAATTATAGGTACGTATCCGTTCTGAACGATCGCCGCTCCCCACTAAGTTTCGCCGTGTTTGCGCTTCCTCTCGCTGCTGCTTTTCCTGTTGTGCCGATAACAACTTCGCTTGTAGTAAGGACATGGCACGCGCACGATTTTTATGCTGCGAACGCTCATCTTGGCATTCAACCACTAATCCTGTGGGAATATGGGTAATTCGAATCGCTGAATCTGTTTTTTGTACGTGCTGCCCACCTGCCCCCGAGGCTCTGAAGGTATCAACTTTTAAATCGGCGGGGTTAATCGTCACTTCATCAATCGTTTCTATTTCGGGCAATATAGCGACAGTGCACGTAGAGGTATGCACACGACCTTGTGCCTCTGTTTCTGGCACACGCTGTACCCGATGTGCCCCCGATTCAAATTTTAAGTGTGAATAAACATCGCTGCCTGCAATACGGGCAACAATTTCTTTATAGCCGCCTTGTTCACTCGGGCTGCTATTAACAATCTCAACCGACCATCCTTGCATCTCGGCATAACGTGAATACATACGAAATAAATCACCCGCAAAAATGGCGGCTTCATCGCCACCGGCAGCCGCACGGATTTCTAAAAATACATTGCGTTGATCATTGGGGTCTTGGGGTATCAATAAGTGCTCTAACTCAACTTCTAAGTTAGATTTTTTAAGCTGAGCCGCTTTAAGTTCTTCCTGTGCTAACTGTTGCAACTCGGGATCGGCATCCTGCAACCAATGTTCTGCTTGTGTAATGGCATTCAAGTTCGTTTGATATTGCTGAAAACATTGTACGACAGGGCCTAAGCGAACATATTCCTTAGAAAGTTCACGAAAACGATTTTGGTCATTAATAACACCAATATCGCCTAATAAGGCTGTTAATTCTTCATAACGCTCAACTAGCGCCGTAAGTCTTTTTAGTAAAGAGGTCTTCATAAGACCCTCTTTATACCTAAAGAAATGCGTCAAGTCGAGATGAGCTGACTAAAATAGGAATTCGTTTACTTACAGTAAGTCTTTCATTCTGATTCTTCGTACGCTTACTTATAAAACTACACAAGCTACCTTGATACTAAAAATTAAATCCGCTGCTAACCTTTTATGGTATGTATGAACATCTTAATTATTTGTTAATAATCCGATGTTAAATTAAGAATCGTATAAACGTATTAACTAACAGGAGAACAAACTCACCTACTCCAGCAAGAGATAAAAAACGACACCACAATAATAATAAATAATTAGGAGAATAATATGTCTACAAGTAAACGTAACTATCCAAAAAACACTATGTCACATAGTGAATACTACCAAACTCCGACCCTATTTATTGAAGCAGTGGATACGTTTATTAAAAGCACGCAAGCATTTGCAGCGAAAGTGCGCAATCAAGAACTAAGTCCCCAATTAGCTATAGGTAGTAACGCTATTCGCACTTATGTAACAAACGCAAAAGAATTCGAAAAGTTTCAACAATTCAGTAAAGATAAAAACTCCCCTAAAATTCAATATGCGCTAGCCATTGCCGCCTTAACTAAAGCACCTGGCCTATTGCAACCGTCATCAGCGCCTGACATTAACTTTAAGGATTTAACCATAACCGCTATAGGCACGCATGACGCCACAAACCCAAGTGAATTCTGGAATAGATACAGCGCACTCAGTAATGAAAATAAAGCTAAGTTTAATGAACACTTACTTGGTATCCTAGAAATACAAGAAAAATCGTTACAGCTATTAAAGGCGAATATAAAATCTCCGTCTATTCTGAAGGAATATGCGCATAGCCTCGACTTTAGTATTAGACTCATGACCATGAAAGAAGGTGGCAGTACACCACAGCAAATCAATTTGGGACTAGCTCAAAAAATAACAAAGAGAAATAAAGACATTGAACATAAAAAACAAAAGTCTTTCTCCGCTACTGTCACAAGACAATTGAAAAATATAAAAAAAATCAGTAACTCACCAGCCAAGGCATTAAAGCATCTCTGGTTAAACCTGACTGAAACACATTCAAATCAACCTGAAAAACAACAAACAGAACAGACAACTAATCAGCTAATAAATATATTACCTGGACTAGAAAATCTATTACATGAATTAAAAGGTTTAGAAAAACAACCTGAAAATATTCAGGCCAGCTGGTTATCTGACGGAATAGGCAATTTATTAGCCACTTCAAATAAACCTGACGCTAATCAGCCAGGAAATAATAAGGAAGAAGTCGCTGACAGATTAATCAGACTAGAAAATACATTCGATGAATTAATAAAACAAAAACAAAGCCATGGAGATCATAAGCTAGCGCAAATATTGGACAGATTAAAATCTGTAGTCGCTATCACCGCAAAATCGATGCAGGAAGCGAATCAGGACCTAGGAATACAATCCTCTCCTGCTAAGCACACACAGAAAAACAGTTCTACGCCTGAGAACAAAACTAAACCCACGTTTGTTTCTTATCTGGACAGCGCATTAGAAGAAAGACAGGCGGCGAATAGGCCGGTTGCTCGAGAACAGCACATAAAAACAATTTATAAAGGCCCTTCATTCTCCTTTTTCAGTGCGCAGAAAGGGACACCAACACCCCTTTCTTATCAAAAAATCGCCGAAGAAGGCACACAGGCTATGGATAATGCACCCAGAACTTCTTTCTCGTCCTAATCCATACGGATAGGCCCATCTACACTTGAAGTGGGAGCGTTCCCCCACTTCAAGTGCCCTTCTTTTCACGATGGGGATAGACCCCATACCCAGCCATAAAATTGAATCTTCCGCATTCATCAGCTATTCTAAAAAGGAGTAAGCCTCTATAGCGGGCGCTATAAGGTTTTACTGATATTACCTAAGGGGAATAGTATGAAAAAATTATTAGTAATGGCTTCAGCTATTTGCATGGGTTTATTAAGTAGCATCAATGTGGCTAATGCAGCCCACTCAGGTCAAAGTGCCTGTGCATTTGATGCACGCTTAATAAAAAAAGCGGGGTTTGTTTCTGGATCGTACTATGACTCGGCAAGTATACGTCAATTACTATCCAGAGTCGGTGCTACACCACGCGCTTGTACAAATATTGCTTCATGCCAGTATCGCTATGTATGCAGCGAATATCATTATTTAGCAACTAACAAATTAATACCTAACCGCGGTGCTACTATCTATTGGCACACATCACAACCTTTCTAATACAAAGACAATATTCGCATATCCCTTCCTTTGGAAGGGATATTTTTATCCTGCCTTTGTTATTACGTTCTCCTACTCGAAACAGAAACCGCTCACTCTCTTTCTTCCCATTCTCCTCCTGATCGCGCATTAGCAACCGCTTAGAAAAATTGCTTATGTTTTTCCTCATCGCTTGTAATATAATTATTGAAAAAGAAAAATTTTCGAAAGTATTCGTTATATTTTTGTTAGGATTTTTTTATAAACAATAAGGATTATTAATCAGCTACTACTTTAGTGTGATTGATGCGAACTGTCATGAATTCGAATTAGTTCAAGAAGCATTTGATCGTTTAATCAAGCCTGTCTATGGATCACAAGAAACTGCCATCGATGAGACAGGAAAGCATTGTGAAAGCAATGCGAAGTCGAAGAGCCCGCGATAGGCGTGCGTTGACGGGCGAAGCAGGAAACGCATCACGCCGTAAAGTCATTTGTGGGAGGCACGGGCATGAACTCCGAAGGAGTGAGTGCGTGCCGGACGCAGGACGTATCGCGGCCTAATTTCAGTCGCGTCATGCGAACGAATTTCGGGGACACGATGGCCGAAATTCTTCGGGAGCATAGCGACTCACTTGTAAAAAAATTGGCCTTGGCGCTGACAGATTATGTGAGGGGCTTTTCGTTGATAATGAACTGAAAGGAATACTCGTCTATAAAAAAGCGTTAACCACGGAAAAGTCACTCGAAATTAAGACCCTGGCATTAATTCACCCCAAAGAAAATAGTGGCAAATGTTTAGGCTCTGTGCTTTTTAATCGCGCGTTAGACGTTGCAAGACAACGGAACGCAAACAGTTTGGCATTAACTGTTTCCTCATACGATGAGACAGGAAAGCATTGTGAAAGCAATGCGAAGTCGAAGAGCCCGCGATAGGCGTGCGTTGACGGGCGAAGCAGGAAACGCATCACGCCGTAAAGTCATTTGTGGGAGGCACGGGCATGAACTCCGAAGGAGTGAGTGCGTGCCGGACGCAGGACGTATCGCGGCCTAATTTCAGTCGCGTCATGCGAACGAATTTCGGGGACACGATGGCCGAAATTCTTCGGGAGCATAGCGACTCACTTGCAAACCTGAAGCATTGAACTTTTTACAGAAAAAAGGCTTTAATATCATTGTATCTGTTAAAAACAAGTATCTCATGGGTGCAACAGAGCATGAATTGCGTTTTTCTTTACCTGCCTTGCAAACAGTCACTACCGTTACGCCAAGCGTATCAACATCGAATGCTTTGGAACGCATTAGAAATCCTTCCGATTCTTTTAACAACCTAAAATTCCATAGCTGTTTCCTCAGAAATCAATATATTTACAGCATGCTGAGGGGAGAAAAAACATGGGAAGGTCGTTGTAATACGTTTTTCTTTAAAAATTACAACGTGGGCGATACAGCCGTTTGGAAAGGCCAGGGCATTCACGCAAATACAAAAATTACACAACGTCGTGAATATAGATCCTTTGAAAGCATGTTGCAGGATATCGGATACGAAAATCTGGTTCCAAAAGCTAAGTCTTTTAAAGAACAAGTGAGTCGCTATGCTCCCAAAGAATTTCGGCCATCGTGTCCCCGAAATTCGTTCGCATGACGCGACTGAAATTAGGCCGCGATACGTCCTGCGTCCGGCACGCACTCACTCCTTCGGAGTTCATGCCCGTGCCTCCCACAAATGACTTTACGGCGTGATGCGTTTCCTGCTTCGCCCGTCAACGCACGCCTATCGCGGGCTCTTCGACTTCGCATTGCTTTCACAATGCTTTCCTGTCTCATCGGCTGTGCGAATCTATAAGAGTATACCTAACTATGAGGAACGAGCACGTAGCGCTGGCGTAGCGGCCTTCCAGGTTACCTTGTCTCAACCGGCTGAATACCACGCAGAAGCGCGGGCCTCGACCTCTTATGGAGGATAAGCAGATGAATCCTAGGGAAAACATTCGAGCCTTGTGCGACACCATCAATGTCGCACCTAAATATTTTAAACAAATTCGGGATAGAAAAAAAACAGTTGAAGGGCGACTTGCCAAAGAAAAATTTTCTGCCATGCAAGTAGGTGATTTATTGGAATTTGTATCGGGTGGCGATCGAATTCTCACCAAGATACTTGAAATAAAAAAATTTCCAACATTCAAAGAAATGCTAGAATACTATGGTGTCAATCAATGTCTGCCTGGTATCGACAACTTAGATGAGGCAGTCTCCATATACCATGCATTTCCGGGCTATCGGGATGCTGAAGTGTTGCTTGGCGTTTTGGGAATTAAAGTAGCATTAGTCAATGTTACCCTGACGTGCACGGAATCTTCTGGACCCATAGCGACAAAAAATATAGAAAAATAAAATAGATCACTCAATCAGCCCGTGTACTTCATTTATCCTCTTAAGATCTAGGCGCGCTATGCGAACAACCGCCGGGAACACAGCGGCCGACATTTTTCGTGGGCATCGCCGCTTGTTTATTTATAAACAATTTAGATCGTCTTAAATGATTGAATATGGCCTGTTTTGCGATTGGAGAAAATGTAACGGGTTTACGCGCTTTGGCTTTTAAAAGGATAGGCTTATTCGAATAGTTTGAAGCATTCAGTTTAACTTTAAAGTCATTTCTTCTTGCATTTAAAATAAGAAAAAACGCTCTACGATCGAAAACTTCCTTATTCCTCATAGCAGTATTCGCTTTTTCTATTAATACCTGCTTGTGCTCCATAAAATATTCTTTTTTTCCAGTTTTAGTGTTTTTTAACAAGGCTTTGTAAATATCTTTTACCTCTTCCGTAAAACCACTTTCTCTATCTGACATAAAATAAAATAAATCTGAATTTAAAAACCACGCTATATGTTTAGAAGTCACCATTTTATAAGAAAAGATAGATGTTAACTCTTCTAATTCTTCAATAAAAAGTTCAAAAGCAGAGTCTTTTTGACTTGGATTTTCCTTTTTTTCAAATTCTAACTCTTTAATTAAATAATCTTCTAGCCTCGAAAGTAAGCTAAGCATGGCCATTTCAGCTTGCTCCGCATCTTTAATTTTATTATCAAGTATTTTTAAAAAGCAGGGGTCCGTATCAAGCTTAAATTGCCTGCAAAAAGGATTTGCTTGTAGCGCGCCAATCGCTTGCCGTAGCAAATCTGGAAAAAGAGCACCCTGCACCAAGGCTTTAAAACTTTCATATCCCCTAAGTAACGCTTTTTTATCAGGCACATTGCTAGAAGCTAGTCGCCTCACTAATTCATTAAGCCTGATCTTTGTATTCATAAACAGTGGCTCTCCTTTTTATACTAAATCACGTATCATAATAATTATTTATTATTAAGATTTCCTCAAGCTCTAATTGAACATAAAATAAACAAGTTCAAGCTTATTAATTTTAGTGATAGACTAAACTCTAAAAAAACCCCTGCAATAAAAAGCATGCTGATTTCTGAGCTAACTTTTTAACACTATAAACTATGCCAAACGCCACACCACCCGCCTCACTTTCATTCAAAGAAGGTCAAAAAAATCAATTGCAGTGTCTGGGCGCATGGACACTGGCGGGTATTAATCAAAAAACCTTGGACGTATCTTTTAGTAAAATAAATAAACAAAAAATATCGCCGCTCATTCTAGATGCCAGTGCCATTACTGCCATGGATTCGAGTGGTGCCTGGCAACTCAACCAGTGGATCAATCAACTCATCAAGCAAGGAAGCGAGATACAATTACAAGGTCTGCGTGACGAATACCAGGCCCTTTATACGGGTATACAAAAAATAGCCAAACCCTTAAAAAATACGCCTCAACGCGAAGAGCTGAAGGGTTTAGCACATCTAGGCAAAAAGACCATCGATCAATTATTGGAAGCACAATCATTTCTGCAATTTATCGGTCAATCCTTTATCGATGGCCTAACTATCCTTTTTCATCCTAAACAATTTCGCTTTAAAGCATTACTGAGTGTGCTTGAGGATACAGGGGTACGCGCATTAGGTATCATTGCCTTATTATCTTTTATGATTGGTATTGTATTAACCTATCAAATGGGTTTCCAATTAAAAAACTATGGTGCAACGCTATTCATTATCGATTTATTAGGTTTAGCCATATTGCGCGAATTTGCACCGTTACTCACCGCGATTATGATTGCTGGACGAAGTGGTTCCGCCTTCACCGCACAACTTGGCATGATGAAAATTAAAGAAGAAATTGATGCCTTAAACACCATGGGCGTCTTACCCAATCAATTATTAATTTTACCGCGAATTTGGGGATTAACCTTAGCGCTACCACTGCTCACCATATGGGCGGATATTTTTGGCATACTCGGTGGTATGGCGATGACACATTCCATGCTGCATATTGGCTATATTGATTTCCTGCGTCGTTTCTCCAAAGTGGTTGAACTTTCATCTCTTTTAATCGGCATAGGAAAAGCGCCCGTTTTTGCGCTTATTATTTCCAGTGTGGCCTGTTTTCAGGGGTTACGTGTACGTGGAAGTGCCGATAGCGTGGGAAAACAAACCACGCGTAGCGTTGTACAATCCATTTTTTTTATTATTGTAGCGGATGCACTTTTTTCCATTTTATTCAGCACGCTGAATATTTAAAGGCGTATTTATCGTCATTACGAGCGCCGCAGGCGCGCGGCAATCCAGGCAAAGACAACTATACTTTATATTATGAACGCATCAGACCTCGTCATTAAACTCGATAACGTTAAAGTATCCATTGCAGGACAATGGATACATAAAGGCATTAATCTAGAGGTTAAACGCCGCGAGATCGTTGCGATCGTCGGTAGCAGTGGTTCCGGTAAATCAACCATTCTTCGTGAAATTTTATTATTATTAACCCCGACTTCTGGCACTATTGAAGTGTTTGGAAAAAACCTTAAAAAGCTTTCCAGCGCTGAAACCATCGCTCTAAAATGCCGTTGGGGTGTTTTATTCCAGCAGTCGGCTCTTTTTACTTCTTTAACAGTTTTAGAAAATATCGCTTTTCCATTGCATGAGCACAGCCAACTCGACAATAAAACGATTAATGAACTCGCTTTATTAAAATTATCCGCCGTCGGTTTACCCCTCAGCGCCGCAATTAAATATCCTTCTGAACTCAGCGGCGGCATGCTTAAACGCACGGCTTTAGCGCGTGCTTTAGTGATGGATCCTGAATTACTGCTCTTAGATGAACTCACCGCTGGACTCGATCCACAAGGTGCCGAAGGATTTGATAAATTACTGCTAACTTTACGCGATATTTTAGGCTTAACCATTTTAATGGTCACGCATGATCTTGACACCTTATGGCAAATCACCGATAAAGTGGCTTTTTTAAGCGAAGGCACTGTTTTAGCCTTTGCCCCTATGGAAGAACTAACGCAATCAACCGATCCGGCTATACGCACCTATTTTCAAGGACCGAGAGGGCGCATTACTAAACAGTTTTATGGGGAATCTCATGGAATCTAAAATCAGCTACACACTCGTAGGCGCTTTCGTACTTATTTTAATCGTGGCGCTTATCCTTTTTATTACCTGGCTTTCAACCGGCTTTACGACCAAGCAATATAATACCTATCTAGTTATTATGAACGAATCCGTTGCCGGTATAACCACCAATTCTTCCGTAAAATACAATGGTGTCGATGTTGGGAGTGTAAAAGATATTGTTTTGTCGAGTAAAAACCCAGAACAAGTACGATTATATTTACAAATAGAAAAGCATACCCCTATCACCGCCGGTACCCGCGCAACATTGAATAGCCAAGGTTTAACCGGTATTACTTATATTTCCTTACAAGGCAGTGACAGCTATACCACCCCGCTCACTGTTTTAGCGGGTGAAAAATATCCTATTATTAAAACCAGTCCTTCACTTTTTGTACGTTTAGATACGGCCTTAAGTCAGTTAACCATTAACATGAATCAAATTACCCAAGATATTAACGGTGTACTCGGTGGAAAAAATACTGAATTATTTAGAGAAATTCTCACTAATTTAAATACCACCACCGATCATTTAGCCGCACAAAGCCACCAACTGGATACCATCTTAATCAATACCGCTAAATCAACGCGATTATTTCCTTCTTTGATCGAGACCTTAACGCAACGAACACTGCCGTCTACCAACGAAGTGTTAGATAATTTAACCCTAATGAGTGATAACTTACTTGAACTTTCGGATAGCCTAAAGCAAAATCCAGCCGTATTATTACGCGGCCAGACGGCACTGCCGCCGGGACCAGGAGAAAAATAAATGTTATACTCTTCGCACTTGAATTTTCGGCGGCGTTCCCGCTCAACTCGCAATCCTCATGTATATTGCATACACTCCGGTCGCTCATCTTCGCGGCGCCTTGCCGAAAACCCAATTGCTGTGAGTATAAACAACATCCCCTTTAAAATAAGCCGCTTCTTTATTTTGCTCGCGTGCTTGCTAAGCTTGCACGCTTGCACACTGTTTAAACCTATCCCAACAGAACCCTTACACTATTATACGCTGACGGCACTACCACCGGCTTGCCAAACCACACAAAAAACACGCAGCACGATATTAGTCACGCAACCGCGCGCCAATGCGCTCTACAGTAATCCACGCATGATCTATAGTCCTGACTGCTATCAGATCCAATACTTTACTCAAAACCGTTGGATCGATACGCCACCGCATATGCTGCATCCGTTATTAATAAAATCATTACAAAATACCGGTTATTTTCAGGCTATTATTAATACACCGGCCACCACTTACTATGATTGGATTCTGAATACACAGCTATTAAGTTTTCAGCAAGAATTTAGAAGCAACCCTAGTCAATTCCGCATTGCCATGCGTGTTCAATTAATTAATGCACATACCAACCGCATTGTTGCAACAAAAGATTTTATGGTGGTACAACCCGCCCCGATGGATAATCCACACGGTGCAGCGATTGCTGCCAATATGGCGACAAGCAAAATATTAAGAAAAATAGCCGTTTTTTGTTTGAATTGGACAGAATAGTACTGTAACCAAAGTATATAATTGCTACGATCAGTTTTACTAAGTAAAAAAATGGGCAATGTCATCAATAAGGAAATATTACTGACCCAGAAATTCGCGGGACAGATACGAAACAAGGTCGATCACGAAAAAATACAACTTCAAGCGGGATATGAGCATCGTATTGCTAAAGGGTTTTTGAACCTATTAATAGAATTAAAAAAAGAATTAAAAAACAGGCCGTATTTTCCTTCTGAAAATAATAAAATAAATTGGACACCCGAAATTGAGAAAAAAATTTCCATCTTATATCAACAATTAAAAAAGCTATTTTCCCCCATAGAAGGAGGATGCCGTCCCGATAATCAATCGGCTTATTGGTCTTCAGATGGACGTAAGGCGGCAGAAAAAATAGGTATGGATTTTGCACACACCGTCATTGGTTCCGTGGTTAACCAGATGATGCCAAGCATTCAAACGGTCATTGCTCGCAATAAGAAAACACAAGTGAGTCGCTATGCTCCCGAAGAATTTCGGCCATCGTGTCCCCGAAATTCGTTCGCATGACGCGACTGAAATTAGGCCGCGATACGTCCTGCGTCCGGCACGCACTCACTCCTTCGGAGTTCATGCCCGTGCCTCCCACAAATGACTTTACGGCGTGATGCGTTTCCTGCTTCGCCCGTCAACGCACGCCTATCGCGGGCTCTTCGACTTCGCATTGCTTTCACAATGCTTTCCTGTCTCATCGAAAGAAAGGGCTAGCCTTCTTTAATACGGCCTCTTCTCGCACTTGCCGCGATAACGAGCTAGAAACTGTAACAGATAAAAAAATAGCTATAAAAATTCAATAACAATTTTTTTCGGCTATTGCTCTGCCAATATAGCGACAAGAAAAATAGCTGTTTTTTATTTGGACTGGACCTAAACAGTGACTTAACAAGTTGTTAATGTAACAAAGAAATTATCACCTATTCGCTTTTGCATATAACACCTTTATTTTCGTACAATGCGCCCTGATATTACAATATTAAGGGTGATTTATGATAATAAGCGATTATTTTAGTATTGAAAAAATCAAACTTCTCTTCCAAAAAAAAGCGCGCGAATATAGAAAAAAAACCCCCGTACTCGCAAGACACGTCTCTGCCAATGAAATAGGCACAACACTAACAACCTATATCTATGATGCAAACAATTTACTTGGCTGTAAAGCCGAAACAGAATGTATTTCATCAAAGGATATGGTTATCGTAAGAAATATGACAGAACTACGTGATTCAAAAGGCAATCCTTTACAGGATAACGAAAATAAGCCTATTTATAATGAATATGCCATGCCAATCACCACCTTCAAAAAAAACTATGGCCATCTCGATCAGTTATCAAAAAATTTTAAACACAAGTTCTATAAAAAATCACTATAAAAGCCATAGAAATTAATGATGAAGTCATTTCTATTCTAGGAGAACACGACAACTCGAATAGCCCAACGCCTAGCGAGATTCGCATAAAAACTTCCTGGGGCGATGAATTGTTAGAACACGGTGGATTATTGACGACTGAACATTATGCTATCTCAAGAAGAGAATCTCTAGAAACCTATATGCCGGTTAATCATAGCGACGCCGAACAAGAAGATTTAGAAGCTAAAAGTAGTACAGCTAAGATTTCTCCTAGATAATGAGGAAAACTCATCGTCATTGCGAGCGCCGGAGGCGCGTGGCAATCTAGACTAATATTTTCTACATCCATTGGATTGCTTCGTACCTACGGCACTCGCAATGACGGTTATGGCTAAACTTGATTTAAATCAAATAATTGCAAAACCGCTGCTAATAATTCTTTTTGATTTAAGGTAGCCGCCTGACGTAACGCAACGCTCGGCACATGCAATAATTTATTGGTTAACCCATGAGCTAAACGTTGCATTACTTCTTCGGTAGAAAGGCCTTTTTCTAATAAGGAAAAGGCCTTTTTTAATTCTTGGTCACGCCACTGTTCGGCTTGCTGCCGGTAAGCACGAATGATCGGCGTTGCTTCTTTTAGGCGTAATAATTCAAGATATTCTTGAAGTTTATTTTCAATCAACGCTTCGGCTTTTATCGCTTCTACTTTACGATGCGATTGATTTTTTTGAATCATTTTTTGCAAATCATTCAAGGTATATAAATAAACATCCTCTAGTTGATTAACTTCCGCTTCAATATCACGCGGCATACCTAAATCTGCCATAAATAAAGGACGGCGACGCCGTTTTTTTAAGGCACTTTCCAGCATGCCTTTGCCTACGATAGGTAATGGACTAGTGGTTGCCGTCACAACCAAGTCAACATCCGGTAAATAGCGCGGAATTTCATTTAAAGCGATGGTTTGACCACCTACCATTACCGCTAATCGCTTGGCATGCTTAGCCGTACGATTCGCAATCAAAAAATGTTGAATGCCTTGCGAAAGCAGATGTTTAGCCACTAAAGAAATCGTTTCTCCGGCGCCAATGAGTAACACTCGTGAATCGGCTAAATTTGCAAAAATACATTTTGCGGATGTCACTAAAGAAAAAGCTAATGAAACAGGATGCGCGCTAATAGCCGTTTGATGGCGCACTTGTTTGCTCACGTTAAAGATATACTGAAATAAACGTTTAAATTGATTGCCGGCCATACCCAATGAATGGGCAAAAGAAAAAGCCGTTTTAAGCTGCCCGGTAATTTGTGGTTCACCTAAAATAATCGAATCTAAACCGCTGGCGACACGCAGAATATGACGTACTGCATTTTCTTCGCGATAAACGTACCAATGATTCTGCAAACTCGTTTTAGATGCATGCTTAGTACGACATAACCAATCCAACGTATGCTGCGCTTGGCCATTAATACAATAAAACTCGGTACGATTACAGGTTGAAAGAATCATGACTTCTTCAGCCTGCGTCTCTTTTAAAAGTTCCTGTAAAGAACTGGCTAGATAGTCCGAGGAAAAACTAAGCTGCTCGCGCAGCGATAAAGGCGCCGTTTCATGATTAATGCCACAAGCAACGAGATTCATAAAAGTTTAAAAATTATATACTCACAGTAATGGGATTTTTGGCAAGGCGCCGTGAAAACGAGCAACCGCAGTGTATACAACATACATGAGGATTGCGAGGCTAGCGGCAACATAGCCAAAAATTCAAGTGCGAAGAGTATTTGGAAGAGAAAAGACTATCCTTGCCCATTCATGCTTATGTTGAATATCAACACAGCTAAAACCTTGCTCAACGTAATGCTGCTGAATACTTTCTACTTGCTCACTTAAGATGCCCGCCAAAACACAGAGTCCGTCTTTTTTCAGGTGCTGTTTAAACACCTTCGCTAAATCCATCAAGGGTTTTGCAAGAATATCCGCCATCAGTACATCCGCTTTAATATCCTGCGTCAATTGCTGTGGAAATAAACAGCTTATTTGCTCCGGTGGAATAGCATTCTGTAACGCGTTAGCTTGCGTCGCTTCAATGGCTTGCTCATCATGATCAACCGCAAACACTTTTTTTGCACCGCATTTTCAAGTGAGTCGCTATGCTCCCGAAGAATTTCGGCCATCGTGTCCCCGAAATTCGTTCGCATGACGCGACTGAAATTAGGCCGCGATACGTCCTGCGTCCGGCACGCACTCACTACTTCGGAGTTCATGCCCGTGCCTCCCACAAATGACTTTACGGCGTGATGCGTTTCCTGCTTCGCCCGTCAACGCACGCCTATCGCGGGCTCTTCGACTTCGCATTGCTTTCACAATGCTTTCCTGTCTCATCGAATGCCGCAATCGCTAAAATGCCGGAACCGCATCCATAATCAATCAGCGTTTGCCCGCTTTGCATATGGGCATCTAACCATTCTAAACACAATGCGGTACTGGGATGTGTGCCGGTACCAAAGGCTAAACCGGGATCTAATCGAACGATAACACCCGAGGGATCAGGCGCTTCCATCGTGGTTGGGCAAACCCATAAACGTTGTCCAAAACGCATGGCTTTAAAATCATCTAGCCAAACACGTTCCCAACATTTATCGAGAACGACTTTAACACTGGATTTTAAAATTGTTTTGTCATCAAATTCACGTTGCAATGCATCCATTAAGTCGGAGATAGACGTGTCTTCTGAAAATAATGCATTCACCTCTACACGTTGCCACAAAGGCGAGGTGTTTAAATCAGGTTCAAACAACGCTTGTTCATCGGCGGCTTTCCAGGTAATTGAAACCGCGTTGGCTTGCTCTAAAAAATCACTGACTGATTCAGTATCGCTTTCTTTTGTTTGAATAGTAAGTTCTAACCAAGCCATAACATTACTGCGTTAAACGCTTTTCAAGATAATGAATATTGGTACCACCTTGAATAAAGTGAGGATCGCGCACTAACTCTTGGTGCATAGGAATATTGGTTTTAATCCCTTCAATAACAATTTCATCTAAAGCATTACGTAAGCGCGCTAAGGCTATTTCTCGTGTTTCACCATACGCAATCAGTTTACCAATCAGCGAATCATAATTCGGGGGGACACGATATCCCGTATAAATCGCGGTATCAACACGGATCCCAGGTCCGCCGGGTGGATGGTACAGTGTAATCGTCCCTGGTGAAGGTAAAAATGTTCGGGGATCCTCGGCATTGATACGACATTCGATCGCATGACCGCGGAACGTGATCTCTTTTTGTTTATAATCCAATGACTCACCGGATGCGATACGTAGTTGCTCACGCACTAAATCAATACCCGTGATTTCCTCGGTAATAGGATGTTCAACTTGAATACGTGTATTCATTTCAATGAAATAAAAATTTCCATTTTCATACAGAAATTCAAAAGTACCTGCACCACGATATTTCATCTCACGGCAGGCTTTCACACATAATTCACCGATTTGATTGCGTTGTTTTTCAGTCACGCCCGGTGCAGGCGCTTCTTCAATGACTTTTTGGTGTCGTCGCTGCATCGAACAATCGCGTTCGCCTAAATGAATGGCGTTACCTTGACCATCCCCTAATACCTGAATTTCAATGTGTCGGGGGGTTACCAAGTATTTTTCCATATAAACACTGGGATTTTTAAAATTAGCTTCCGCTTCAGCACGTGTTAAAGAAATAGCATTTAATAAAGCGGCTTCACTGTGTACCACCCGTATTCCACGTCCACCACCACCACCGGCAGCTTTGATAAGTACCGGGTAACCTATCTTTTGCGCAATTTTTAGATTTTTTTTATCATCGTTATCTAATTCGCCTTCTGAACCGGGCACACAAGGTATTTTAGCCTTTCGCATCGCGGCAATAGCCGATACTTTATCACCCATTGTCCGGATCGTTTCGGCGGTAGGACCAATAAAAACAAAACCACTTTGTTCCACACGCTCTGCAAAATCGGCATTTTCAGATAGGAATCCATAACCTGGATGAATACCTGTTGCATCGGTAATCTCAGCCGCTGCAATAATCGCCGGTACATTTAAATAACTGGCTGCCGCAGAAGCAGGCCCTACACAAACCGTTTCATCGGCCAATTTAGCGTGCTTCAAATTCGTATCGATCTCGGAATGAATAGCGACTGTGCGTATACCTAATTCTTTACAGGCACGTAATATGCGTAAAGCAATTTCACCCCTATTTGCAATAACAACTTTATTCAGCATTATTTTTACCTATTAGCGACTATACTGCCCTGCATATATACTTTTTTATTCGATAATGAATAGAGGTTGATTGAATTCAACCGGATTTCCATTTTCGACTAATCTTTTTTTAATGACACCCGCTTTATCCGCTTCAATTTGGTTCATCATTTTCATGGCTTCAATAATGCAAAGCACATCGCCTACTTTAACAGTCTGTCCTATGGCGACAAAAGGAGCCGCCGCTGGATTTGGCGCTAAATAAACCGTTCCTACCATAGGCGAACGAACGTGATGACCTGACTCGGGCACTTTTTGCGCATCATCTTTTGCCGGGAACGCAGAAGGAGCAAGGATAGCCGCTGGTTGCGAGGAGGCGGCTTGTGTCAATTGGCGTTGAATCCGTATTGACTGCTCACCTTCTGTAAATTCGATTTCACTTAAGTTATTCTCATTAAGGAGTTTAATAAGCTGATTAATTTTTTCCGAATCCATATAAAATGGGCCTCTTCTTTCAATCTAATAATAGCGGCTTATTGGAGCATATCCGATGGTACTTTACTAGTCTTTAGGGAAACCCTATGAATAATCTAGCGCAAATAAAATGCCAAACACTGGTAGGCGTTGGTCCAAAAATAAGCACTTATTTGGCCAAATGCGGCATTCATACCTTACAAGATCTGCTCTTTCACCTACCTCACCGTTACGAAGATAGGACGCAGATAACGCCCATCAAACAGCTAAAATCCGGAACACAGGTATTAGTCAAAGGCACTATTATTCAAGTAACGAGCAAATTCGCCTCCAAACGCCAGCAAAGCCTCTATTGTCGCCTACAAGACGAGACCGGCAGCTTGGGGCTACGGTTCTTCCATTTAACCTTAGCGCAGCGCCAGCAATTTAAAACGGGCGCTATTTTGCTTTGTTTTGGGGAAGTACGCGCCTCATCGAGGAAGTTTTTTGAGCAAGAAATCGTTCATCCCGATTATGAATTTTTAAGCCCCCATAAAGAATTTACCTTACCTCCTCACCTCACAGCGGTGTATCCCAGTACACAGGGTTTAAGTCAACGCACCTGGAATAAACTGATACATCAAGTACTCTCGTTATTAAACCCTGCATCGCCCGATAAAAATACCGCGCAACATCACTTCCGCGATTATTTACCCAAAGCCCTTTTAAAACTATTACAACTACCTGATCTCATCAGCGCTTTACATTTTTTACATAAACCACCCCCCCATACATCGCTTGATGCATTAAGCGCAAAAAAGCATCGTGCACAACAACGCCTCATTGTAGAAGAACTACTTGCGCATTTCTTGAGTGTTCGAACCACCAAAAAAAATCGTGAACAAGAAGTAGCGCCGTCATTGCTCGCAAAAAACCAATTAACCAAGCGTTTTCTTACCGCCTTACCTTTTCAACTCACCGCAGCTCAACAACGCGTTAATCAAGAAATCAGCGCTGACATGGAAAAACCGTATCCCATGCAGCGATTATTACAAGGCGATGTAGGCTCTGGTAAAACCGTTGTGGCCGCCTTTGCAGCCATTCAAGCCATTGAAAATCATTACCAAGCGGCCATCATGGCGCCTACTGAAATTTTAAGCGAACAACACTATCAACATTTTCATCGTTGGCTAACGCCTATAGGCTGTCATGTCGTTTGTTTGCGTGCAAAACTTAAAGCAAAAGAAAAACGCAAAATTTTATCCGAGATAGAAACGGGGAAAGCACAAATCGTGATTGGTACCCACGCCCTTTTTCAAGCCCAGGTTAAATTTAAAAAACTTGGTTTAATCATTGTCGATGAACAACACCGCTTTGGTGTACAACAACGCTTAGCACTTTTAGAAAAAGGACAAACTAACGCCTTGCAGGCGCATCAATTATTTATGACCGCAACACCGATTCCTCGTACTTTAGCCATGACTTCACTCTGCGATCTCGAACTTTCTTTCCTTGACGAACTTCCACCCGGCCGATTACCGGTACAAACTATTGTGCTTTCAGCCAAACACCGCACCGATGTCATCGCACGTGTTCGAAATAATTGCCTGCAAAAAAAACAAGCGTATTGGGTCTGTCCGCTGATTGAAGAATCCGATTTAGTCCACTATGAAGCGGCTAAAAGCACACTCAAACTATTACAATCCTACTTACCTGATTTACGTTTAGCACTCATACATGGTCGTCTTTCGTCAGAAGAAAAAGAAAGTATCATGCATAAATTCAAAGCCCATGACATTGATGTACTCGTTGCTACTTCGGTTATCGAAGTCGGCGTGGATGTGGGTAACGCCAATTTAATGATCATAGAAAATGCAGAACGCTTAGGACTCGCACAACTTCACCAATTACGCGGACGCGTCGGTAGAAATCAGCAACAAAGTTTTTGTGTATTACTTTATGAACGCTTATCGCCGATTGCAAAAAAACGTCTATCTATTATGAGAAAAACGAATGATGGCTTTATGATTGCGCAGCATGACTTAGAACTACGCGGACCCGGTGAAATCTACGGGCTGCGTCAAACCGGCTGGCAACAATTACGCATTGCGGATCTGAGCCGTGATTATTACTTACTACCGCATGTAGAGCGACTTAGCGACACGATTACCAGAAAACATCCTGATTTAATCGCGCCTATCATTCAACGTTGGACAAAAACGAATAGTCAGGATTGCAGTAAGGTTTAAATTAACGATATCGTCATTGCGGGGCGTGGCAATTTAGTTACCTATTCCCCTGGATTGCTTCGCACCTACGGCGCTCGCAATGACGATGAGTTCTCAAGGAAGCTTGGATTAACACTCGCATCTGCTATTCTACATACTTGAAAAAAAGCACTATTATTTGAGGAAGTAAATGCTATGCCCTTTTTATGTATGAAGGTTAGATAAGCATCATCTCCTACAATAGAATCTATTTCAGTTTGACTCAATTTTTTAACCCAAGGAAGAATCTGTTCAAGTGAGTCGCTATGCTCCCGAAGAATTTCGGCCATCGTGTCCCCGAAATTCGTTCGCATGACGCGACTGAAATTAGGCCGCGATACGTCCTGCGTCCGGCACGCACTCACTCCTTCGGAGTTCATGCCCGTGCCTCCCACAAATGACTTTACGGCGTGATGCGTTTCCTGCTTCGCCCGTCAACGCACGCCTATCGCGGGCTCTTCGACTTCGCATTGCTTTCACAATGCTTTCCTGTCTCATCGTATGACTTCTGCCTTTTTCTTTTTAGGCATGTAAAGATCAGTAATGCTGCCTTCAAATATTTCACTGGCTAACATCACTGTTTCAGACAGTGTTGGATGCGGATGTATCGTTAATGCAATGTCTTCCGCTTCACAACCCATTTCAATCGCTAAGGCAATTTCACTAATTAATTCACCGGCATTCGGACCGACAATGCCAGCGCCTAATACACGTTGTGTTTTAGGATCAAATAATAATTTAGTTAAACCTTCATCACGTCCCTGACCTAATGAACGACCGCTGGCCATCCAAGGAAACACGGCTTTTTCATAAGCAATACTTTTTTCTTTGGCTTCCATTTCAGTCAATCCAACCCAAGCGATTTCTGGATCGGTATATGCAACCGAAGGAATACAACGCGGTTCAAAAAAGTGTTTTTTACCGGCAATCACTTCAGCCGCAACACGCGCTTCAGCCACTGCTTTATGCGCTAACATAGGATTACCTACGATATCGCCAATCGCAAAAATATGATCGACCTTTGTTCTTAATTGTTTATCCACAGCAATAAAACCGCGATCGTCTATATCAATACCTAAAACTTCGGCACCAATTAATTTTCCATTCGGTTTACGCCCTACCGCGGATAAAATACGATCATAACGTTGTGGTTTATCCGGTGCATTCTCACCTTCAAAACTAACCCACAAGCCATCTTTTTTAGCTTCAACTTTGGTGACGCGTGTATTGAGGATAAATTTATAATGTTTACTGAGGCGTTTAGCCAGCGGCTTAACAATATCTTCATCGGCACCGCCAATAATTCGACTGCCACCTTCCACTACAGTAATAGAAGCACCTAGCGCATGATAAACCGTCGCCATTTCCATACCAATAATACCGCCACCTAATACTAAAAGATCGCCTTTTGTTTCTTTCAGTTCTAGCGCACCGGTTGAATCAATAATACGTGGATCATCTGGCAAGAAAGGTAAACGAACTGGCTGTGATCCCGCCGCAATAATGGCTTGTTCAAATTGAACGACCTGATTACCTGTTGCGGTTTTTATCGTTAATTCATTTTTAGCCGTAAATTTTCCTTCGCCTTGGATCACTTCTACTTTACGTTGTTTGGCTAACATAGATAAACCACCGGTTAGCTTTTTAACGACACTGTCTTTCCAAGTACGGAGTTTATTGATATCAATTTTTGGATCACCAAACTCTACACCAAACTCTTTCATCGCGGCCGCATCTTCAATTACTTTAGCGGCGTGCAATAACGCTTTAGAGGGAATACAACCCACGTTTAAGCAAACACCGCCCAAAGTCGCATCCTTTTCCACTAATATGACTTTTTTCCCTAGATCAGCGGCACGAAAAGCTGCCGTATAACCACCTGGCCCACTCCCTAACACCAGCACTTCAGTCTTTTTAGTTTCTAAGTCAGCCATATTTTCCTCTATAAAACTTATAAATATAAAAAATTATTCTCTCTGCTCACGTCATGGCGAGCGAATGTAATAAGCGTGGCCATCCAGGAAAAATCAAATTATGATACTGGATTGCCGCGTGCTTCGCACTCGCAATGACGACCCTCTCTATTCTCTACAACAACCAGCGACGGATATCCGATAAACAATCCGCTAGAAACACGCTAAATCGTGCACCTTCTGCACCATCGATAACACGGTGGTCATACGATAAACACAAAGGCAACATCAAACGAGGAATAAATTCTCCGTCTTGATATTGCGGTTTAAACTGCGCTTTGGATACGCCTAAAATAGCCACATCCGGCAGATTAACAATCGGCGTAAATGCCGTACCACCAATACCACCTAAACTGGAAATGGTAAACGAACTACCTTGCATATCGGCACTGCTCAATTGTTTTAAACGTGCCTTATTACTCACCTCGGCTAATTCTTTGGCTAATTCTAAAAGACTTTTTTTATCAACGTCTCTTATAACAGGCACTACTAAACCTTCGGGCGTATCGACTGCAATACCAATATGAAAGTATTTTTTAAGAATTAATTGCTCGCCATCAGCTGATAAAGACGCATTAAACGCAGGAAATTCTTTCAGCGCTGTGACTACCGCTTTCATAATAAAAACGAGCGGTGTTAATTTAACGTTTTGTTTTGCAGCAAACGCAGCTTGTGCTTTGCGAAAAGCTTCCAGCTCGGTAATGTCCGCCTCGTTAAACTGCGTGACATGCGGAACCAGCAACCAATTACGATGTAAATATTGTGCGCTTAGTTTTTTAATACGCGATAGCGGTTTATTTTCTGTTTCACCAAATTGACTAAAATCAATTTGTGGCGCACTTGGCAAGCCCGCGCCCGTACCACTGCTTTGACCCGTTTGATTTAAACGAGATTTCACAAAATTTTGTAGATCTTCTTTTACAACACGGCCTTTTTGACCTGTACCCGTTATTAGATTGAGATTCAATCCAAATTCTCGCGCTAAGCGGCGGACACCCGGCCCTGCATGCACATCCCCTTGATCATCATCTTCCGATGACACCGCTGTATCTTCGGTGTTTACCACTGTAGTTATAGTTTCAGCTGGTTTTGCTGTTTCTTGCTGAACGTTTGCTGCGGCTGTTTCTGTGGTTTCTTTTTTAGCTGCCGGTTTTTCTTCTGCTACCGCGGTATCTGCTTCTGTTTCTAGCAGTACGATAAAATCACCTTTAGAAACTTTATCACCAACTTTTACTTTTATTTCCTTTACTTTACCTGCAAAGGGCGCAGGAATATCCATCGAGGCTTTATCACTTTCCAAAGTAATCAATGCCTGTTCGGCTTGAATAGACTCACCCACCTTAATCGGTATTTCAATGATCGCCGCTCCAGAAACGTTACCTAAATCAGGTACGCGGACTTCTTTTAAATTAGACAAACGAATTCTCCTCTAGACCGTAAAAGGATTGGGTTTTTTAGTATCGATAGCATACTTTGTAATAGCGTGTTCAATGTCCTTAGCACTCACCACGCCCTCTGCACATAAGGCATGTAAGCTCGCAATAACAATATAAAAACGATTCACTTCAAAAAATTCACGCAGTTTCTCACGCGTATCACTGCGACCATAACCATCCGTACCCAATACCACGTAATTTTGTTTTATAAAACCACGAATTTGATCGGCATTTAAACGAATATAATCAGTCGCCGCAATCACTGGGCCTTTGCGCTCAGATAAGCAGCTTGCGACATAGCTTTGTTTTGCTTGAGCACTAGGATGAAGTGAATTATCACGTTCAACCGCCAAAGCTTCTTTACGTAATTCTGAAAAACTGGTCACACTCCAGATATCAGCCGTCACACCAAAATCTTTTTCTAATAATTCAGTCGCTGCAATGACTTCATTGAGAATGGTACCGGATCCTAATAATTGCACATGCTTATGCTTTTCATTGGCTTGCTTATTTTCCGACAACAAATACATACCCTTGAGAATGCCTTCTTCACTTCCTTTAGGTAAGGCAGGCTGTTTATAGTTTTCGTTCATCAAGGTCAGGTAATAAAATACATTTTCCTGTTTTTCGAACATACGACGTAAACCATCTTGAATGATGACGGTTAATTCGTAACCAAAACAAGGATCGTAGGCCACACAATTAGGCACGACCGAGAAAAATAAAAGATTATGTCCATCTTGGTGCTGTAAACCTTCGCCCGCTAAAGTGGTTCTACCGGCGGTTGCACCTAAAATAAATCCGCGCGCTTGCATATCACCGGCTGCCCAAACAAAATCACCAACCCGTTGATAACCAAACATCGAATAATAAATATAAAAAGGAATCATACTTAAATTATTCGTACTATAAGAAGTCGCTGCTGCCATCCATGAACAAAAAGCACCGCCTTCATTAATACCTTCTTCTAATAACTGGCCTTTTATATCTTCACGGTAATACATCAGCTGATCGGCATCGACTGGTTTATATAACTGTCCTACTGGCGAATAAATACCAATCTGACGAAATAAACCTTCCATACCAAAGGTACGCGATTCATCGGGAACAATGGGTACAACACGAGGACCCAAGGTTTTATCTTTTAAAATATGCCGTAAGATATCAACAAACACCATGGTGGTAGAAATTTCACGATCATTCGATCCTTGTAATGGATTAGCAAAGTGATCCAGCGATGGCGCGGTCATCGTTTCATCGCAGCGCGAACGTCGCGCGGGTAAATAACCACCTAATTTTTTACGATTCTCTTGTAGATATTTAATCTCGGGACTTTCTTTTCCAGGATGATGGAAACTTAAGCTTTCCACCTCTTCATCACTCATCGCCAACTTGAATCGATCCCTAAAGGCTAATAACTGTTCGTGGGTCATCTTCTTTTGCTGGTGAGTAATGTTCTGTCCTTCACCCGCCGTTCCCATACCATAGCCTTTGATCGTTTTAGCTAAAATAACTGTGGGCTGACCCGTGTGTTCAACCGCTGCTTTATAAGCGCTATATACTTTCTGAATATCATGTCCGCCACGCTTTAAGTGCCAGAGATCTTCATCACTCATATCAGCAACCAACGCCTTTAGTTCAGGACATTTACCAAAAAAATGTTCACGAATATAGGCACCATCTTTAGCACGGAAATTTTGATATTCACCGTCAATGGTTTCCATCATCACCTGTTGTAACAAACCTTGTTTGTCTTTTGCCAACAGTGCATCCCAAGCACTACCCCAAAGCACTTTAATAACGTTCCAACCTGCACCACGAAATACACCTTCTAATTCTTGGACAATTTTACCATTACCACGTACCGGTCCATCTAATCGTTGTAAGTTGCAATTAACCACAAAAATAAGATTATCCAGTTTTTCTCGTCCTGCAACCGAAAGTGCACCTAATGATTCAGGTTCATCCATTTCACCATCACCACAAAACATCCATATTTTTCTATTCTGTGTATTCTGCAAACCACGATTCTGTAGATATTTTAAAAAGCGGGCTTGATAGATAGCCTGCATAGGCCCTAAACCCATAGAAACTGTAGGAAACTGCCAAAAATCGGGCATTAACCACGGATGTGGGTAAGAGGTGATGCCTTTTCCACCTATTTCTTGTCGAAAGTGCGTCAGCTGTGTTTCGTTTAATCGACCTTCTAAAAAGGCTCTGGCATAAATACCGGGTGAGGAATGACCTTGTATATAAAGTAAATCACCACCATGCTGCTCAGAAGCCGCATGCCAAAAATGATTAAACCCTACTTCATATAAGGTGGCAGCCGACGCATAGGTCGCAATATGCCCACCCAACTCAGAAGACACTTTCCCTGCCCGTAACACCATCATGACCGCATTCCAACGAATTAACGCTGCGATACGGTGTTCTAGTTTTTTATCGCCGGAAAAAGCCGCTTCGCGACTCACGGGAATGGTATTGATATAGGGTGTTGTTAACGCACCGGGTAGTGCTACACCTTGCTGTCGTGCTTTATCGATAAGCTGTTGTACGAGGAATTCAGCCCGCTCAGCGCCTTCGACCTTTAAGACGGACAATAGGGCATCTAACCACTCTTTGGTCTCAATGGGATCAGAATCTAGGTGTAAAGTTCGCTGCGTCATGGATAGTAGCTGCCCTCAAAAATATATTTTTATAATACATACTCTTCGCACTTGAATTTTTGGCGGTGTTCCCGCTCAACTCGCCATCCTCATGTATCATCTATACACGGCGGTGGCTCGTTTTCGCGGCGCCTTGCCAAAAATCCAATTGCTGTGAGTATAACGCGTTGCTCGATATTCTACCTTAATTACCATTAAAGTAGAGATGCGTGCGCCGTTATAACAGCACGCCTAAGGTAACAGCAAACACAATAACTAAGAAAATAACTAAAGACCGGTCAATCAATTTTAAGGCCTGAGGGTAATTTTCTGCGCTTAATTCAATGTTTTCTTCTAAACCTAAGGCAATACGTCCACTTTTTTCAATCAATTCACGATTCAAAGATAAATCTCTTAATAAGTAATCTAACCAAAATTGACAAGTGTTCACAAAGTTACCTGCCAGAGCGAAAAGGATAGCGAATAAGCGAACAGGTAACCAGTCTAGAACAGCAAGTACCTGACCAGCTGCCTTGCCTAATGCAGGATAACTGGCATGGATATGTGCAGAACGTTCAACTAAACGATAAACGAGCGCCGCAATCGGTCCTAATACAGCAAACCAAAAAATAACCGCAAATAAAGTTTCATTCGTTTGCCAAAATAGGGGTTGATGGACCTTTTCTGTTTCAGAAATATTCATCGGGCCCAAACAATAAAAAAGTACAAGGGCACCAATCAGAAAAGCGAGCAAGCCATGCACAATAAATGCACTCAAACCATAAAGAAGTGCAACCGGTATAACAATAGGCAACACCACCAGCGCTAAAGCAATATAATCCTGTTGTGCCCAACTCTGGTTGTGGGTCAGTTGATGTACTTTACCCACATACTGTTCAAACCAATTAAAGCGAGCAAGCAAATTACCTTTGTGCAAAAACCGCTCTATACTTAAACACAATAATAACGTAATGAAGGTCATAAAATTCTCCAGCTCCTGCTTATTCCTGAATAATTTTTATTCAGTAAATAAAATAGAATTCACACTATAGCACTTCGATTCAGTACTGTCGTTTAATCGACACGCAACTTATCATCCAAGGCCAATGGTGTAGGATAACGTAAAACCACCCAATAAGACGAGCCAATAAACGTCAAAATAGTGGCCGCTTGAATAAGATAGTTGGCTTTCCCACCAATTAAAGCCGGTGTAGCCTCTGCCGCTAAATAAGCAATCAATAAAGAAAACTCGCTCGCCTGCCCTAAACGTACACCCGCTTCGCGCGCAATATTTCTTTTCTCACCTGACCAACGCAGTAATACTTGAAACAACCACGGTTTAATCAATAATACTAAACCGGCGAGTAAAAGCGCAGGAACAATGACTTGTGGCAAATAATGCAGATCGAAGCTCGCGCCAATCGCAAAGAAAAACATAATCAAACAAAAATCACGCAATGGTTTTAAGTTCTCGGCAATAAAAACCGCAATCGGTCCTTCGGCAATAGAAACACCCGCTAAGAAAGCACCTATTTCTGCTGAAAGCCCTAAGGCACGCGATAATTCTGCTAAACCTAAACACCAACCCAATGCAACTAAGAAAAGGTATTCTTTAACGCGGTCAAAACGCATAAAGAGTTTGCTAATAAAATAATGTTGTACGACAAAAGCAAAACCCAATAACAAAGGAAAAGTAATGAGCGTTAATCCTAAATCAGCCCATTTAGAACCAGTGAGGTGTGCACCATGCACTAATAACAACATCACAATCGCTAATAAATCTTGTAACAATAAAACACTGATGATCGTTTCACCGATGGGTTTATTATGTAAGGCCAGTGTCGGTAATAATTTTAAACCAATGATGGTACTGGAAAAAATTAAGCTTGCGCCTATCAGCAAACTTTCTAACGCGGTAAAACTAAATAGATAACCGACGGCAAATCCAATCGTCGTAAATAAAGCACTAAACACCAATGTCACTAAGGCGGTTTTTTTCAAACTATGCAAAAACTCTTGCGGCGTCAGATCTAAACCCACTAAAAACAACAGGAATATAATGCCAATATCGCCAATGTCACGCGCAACGCCTATATTAGGTACTAACTTTAATCCGCTGGGACCAAAAATCACACCTAGCAATATATAGGCGACTAATAAAGATTGACGGGTATAAAGTGCAATCGTCGCTAAGACGGCTGCACCGGTAAAAATGACAAAGGTAGAAAAAACGAAACTATGATCCATCCATTACTCCTCTAAGCACAACAGTGAGGCGTTACCTCCTGCTGCAGTGGTATTAATAGACAATGAACGCTCCACACATAATCGAGGAAGATAATAAGGACCGCCTGCTTTTGGTCCTGTTCCAGATAGACCTTCGCCACCAAAAGGTTGTACCCCCACAACTGCACCTATCATTGTCCGATTGACGTATTGATTACCCACATGCACATTGCGTGTAATCGTATTAACTGTATTTTGAATACGACTTTGTATTCCCAGTGTTAAGCCATAACCGGTCTGGTTGATAGAGGCTATCACCGCATCACGATCTTTTGCCGCATAACGAATCACATGCAAGATAGGACCGAATACTTCTCGCTTTAACTGCTCTAAATTATCCAATTGAAATAACGCCGGTGGGAAAAAGTTAGTTTCATCAACACCATCTGGCATAGCAACTTGATAAAGCAATGTCGCTTCTGCTTTCATGCGCTCAAAATGTTCTTGTAAAGTTTTCTTAGAGGCTTGATCAATAACAGGCCCTACATCAGTAAACAATTTTGCTGGATTACCTAACTGTAGTTCAGCCATTGCACCACAAAGCATTTCAATTAATTTATCGGCTATTTCATTTTGTACGAATAAGACACGCAAGGCCGAACAACGTTGCCCTGCACTACCGAAAGCTGAATTTAAAGCATCCGCTACTACTTGTTCAATCAATGCGGAAGAATCAACAATCATGGCATTTTGACCGCCGGTTTCGGCAATAAACGGTAAGATACCGCCAGTACGGCTTGCCAAACCTTGATTAATTTCACGTGCAGTTTCTGTTGAACCGGTAAATACGATACCTTTAATACGCGGGTCTAGGGTTAATTTTGGCCCTACGACCGCACCACTAGCCGGTATTAAATGTAATACTTGACCTGGAATGCCCGCTTCGTGCAATAAACGAATCGCGGCGGCGGCAATCAGCGGCGTTTGACCCGCTGGTTTTGCAATCACTGCATTACCGGCGACTAACGCCGCTGTTATTTGGCCAATAAAAATGGCCAGCGGGAAATTCCAAGGACTAATACAAGCAATCACGCCACGCCCTTGAAAACTCAACCAGTTTTCTTCGCCGGTAGGGCCCGGTAACAATTGCGGTACCAAATCCAAACGCGCACGCATGGCATAATAACGACAGAAATCAATCGCTTCACGTACTTCGGCAATCGCATCCGGTAACGCCTTTCCACCTTCACGAACCGCTAATGCCATAAATTCGGCGGTTCTTTTCTCAAAAAGATCCGCTGCACGCTCAAGACAAGCCGCCCTTTCTTCTACCGGTGTATTTGCCCAATGATGCGATATCTTATCAGCGCTATTCAGGGCTTTTTCGAGTTGCGCTAAATTGGCTAAGCTCACTTCACCGATGATCTGTTGGGTTTGTGCCGGATTGACCATCGAGCGTTTCTTTTCGCCTTCTTCTAATTGCCCGTCAATAACAGGCCCTGCCACTTCATGTTTTTTAGACGCTTCTTCTATTTGTTGTGACAATACCTGCCACGATTCAGTATCAGAAAAATCAATTCCCAGCGCGTTTTTACGCCCTTCACCATAAATATTAACCGGTAAAGGAATCTTTGGATGTGGAATTGATTTCACTTGTTTCACTTTATTAACCGGATCAATCAACATCTCTTCAATAGGCACAGAGGGATCAACAATACGATTAACAAACGAAGTATTCGCACCATTTTCTAATAAACGTCTGACTAAATAAGCAAGTAAGTCTTCATGACCGCCTACCGGCGCATAAACGCGACAAGGAATATTAAGATGTTCAAGCCCTACAATATGGTCATATAAGGTGTAACCCATGCCATGCAAACACTGAAACTCAAAATCGCGATTTTTTCCAGCCAACTGCAACACCGTTGCCAAGGTATAAGCATTATGTGTAGCAAATTGAGGGTATATCTCTTTGCTATGCGCTAATAATTTTTTAGCACACGCAACAAAAGAAACATCCGTCGAACTCTTACGCGTAAAGACCGGATAAGCTTTTAAACCCCTAATTTGTGCAATTTTAATTTCTGTGTCCCAATACGCGCCTTTAATCAATCGTACCATCCAACGCTTGCCTTGTTTTTGGCTTAAATCAATTAACCAATCCAGCACAAAAGGAGCACGTTTTTGATAAGATTGAACAGCCAGACCAAATCCTTCCCAACCTGCTAATGCTGGATCACAAAACACAGCACCGATAATATCTAAAGAAATATCTAAACGATCGGCCTCTTCAGCATCCACGGTTAAACTAATATTATTTTCTTTGGCTTGTATCGCTAAACGTTTGAGACGTTCGATAAGAAAAGGTACCACGGTACTTTCTTTGGCGAGTTCATAACGAGGATGCAACGCCGACAATTTAATAGAAATACCCGGTGCATCATTCAAGGATTTTCCTAATGCGACTTTGCCAATCGCATCAATGGCGTTTTGATAGGCTAGGAAATAGCGCTCTGCATCTCTTTCGGTACGTGCCGCTTCGCCCAACATATCATAAGAAAAACGATAGCCTTTTGCTTCCTGATCTTTAGCACGTTTAAGCGCTTCAGCGATTGTCTGGCCCATAACAAACTGCTTACCCAGTAACTGCATGGCCTGTTTAACCGCCTTACGAATAATAGGTGCACTGGTGCGTCCCATAAAACGACGCAATAAACCATTTAAACCACCTTGTTCATCGGACTTGAGTAATTTACCGGTTAGCAAAAGCCCCCAGGAGCTGGCATTGACAAAAAAAGAAGAACTTTGACCAAGATGAGAAGCCCAATCCGCGTTACTGATTTTATCTTCTAAGAGTGCATCGATCGTGGTGCTATCCGGAATACGTAACAGCGCTTCGGCCAAACACATTAAGGCGATACCTTCCTGGCTCGATAAATCATATTCATACAGAAAAGCATCCAAACCGCCCTTAGATAGGCGTTTCGAGCGAATTTGTTCCACTAAACCACGCGCAACCCTCGCTATGTTTAAGGTGGCATCATTGGGTAGCGCCGCCGCTTCAATTAATTGATGGACAACGTCTGTCTCGTCGGCATAATAAGCCTTCGCAATCGCTGCCCGTAAAGGAGTTTTGTTCTCTGACTCTGGGGAAAACAACATCCGAACCTCGTAAAAGAATACAAAAATTATTTTTTTATTAATCGATGTCTGGTTACATCGCTGTTTTGAACCTAATCGTACATCAATTCATCCAGCGGGGTTTGTGTCGTAGAACCACCGCTTTGAATCAATTCACAGATAACATCCGTAATACAAAGGTAACGTAGAATATTAGGTGTCACTTCGTCAAAGCTGGCCTTGACCCCTAACAAAGATCGCTCCACTTCATGGAAACTAACACCGATCCCATAACCCAAGCATAAAGAGCAGAGTTGATCGGCCCTACGCGCAATAGCTGGCAATAAGCCCACTTCAGAGAAAACCTCTTCATAGGTAATGACCCGCCCATTCAGCGTAAAAGTCGCTTTCAAGGTTTTTGCAATCGCATGCAAGCTTTTTTTTAATTCCATGATAGGTCCCCTATTCCTTCCACCAAGGAATGGCGATCTTGCGTGGGCCCGCAAAAACCGTTCGTAGCCACCGTAAAAACACCGTTACAGAAAAACCATAACGTCCCAATAACCCAAAAAACGCCATCGCAACGAGTGCCAATACAAAGCTCCAAACGCGTATATGTAGCAAAAACAACAGCAAAGGAAACGCCGCTCGCGCATCGATCAAAAAAAATCGAGGGGTACGTGCGGAATCACGCCAATGTGCTTCTGTAGGGACCCGGGCCATTCTTTATAGTTTCCGATTGTTAATTTTTTAATCATGTCCAGACTAATGGCCGAAATAATACAGCATGTACTCTGGAATTTAAAGTTAAGAAAATAAACAGTAGCCTCTTAACCACAGGTTATATCATCTATTCCTCTTTTTATGGGCTCAATCCTATCCTCAAAGCGGATGTATTGGCCGGCCCCTCCTGAGCATTGGCTTGCATAGCCGCACTCGCCTGATAAAGATATTGTTTTAAACGTTCAACGCAATGACGAGACTCTGTTACCGTCGTTTGGCCTAAGATATAATACTTAAGCGCCTGGTAAATCATCACACCTAGTATCAAATAAAATCGGTATCGCTGTTTATCGATAACCGCCCCAAACTCAGTTTCCCAATTTTTAATTTTCTCATCCAGCACTTGATTATCAATTAGATTAGGTAATGTTTTCAGTTGCTCTTTTAATCGCTCAAGCGCTTCTCGTTTTTTAACCTTCACATCACTATTTAAGACGAAGAAGCTTGCTTTATAATTGCTTTTTTCACCATTGATGTTCTCGATTGCGTTCCTAAGAAAACTAATGGCATCCATGGTACTAAAAAAACAATCTCTATCCTGAGGGGTGGTAAAAAAAGGTAAAGGCCGTTGATAGGTGTCAACGCTATGAAACCATTCACAAATTTCCCACAATAAACCCGCATGATATTTACTTTGAAAATCCAACAGCTGTTTAGTCGATATCACTCGCTTAATCGTATCTTCCAAGTTCGGTTTATTTTTAGCAAGCGCCTCAAGCTGACTAAGGTCACAATAATTTAGATATCTGTTTAATAAGCTAAATGGACCACAATCACGCCCGCCACGCTTGTTATGCAAATATTCGCCTATTTTTTCAGACTGTTGTTTAATAAAATACGCTAGGTGCCTCCCTCTGAGAGAATCTCTCAATTCTTTCTTAAGTAAAAACAGGTAGTCTGGTGATTCAGAGGATGCTAGCGGGACTTCTTCTGCCTCAGCGAATTGCAAGAGATTCTCTATATAAACACCAAATTTACTTGACGGTACCTTTCCTAAAAGATGAAAAGCCTTCTCAGTA